>NZ_JBSFUU010000094.1:0-37317 GCF_053591955.1 Streptomyces sp. NPDC002845
CCCTGGGCGGCGCAGGCGCGGCGGAGACACAGTGCTTCGCCTACGACGGCCACCGCCGCCTGACGCAGGCGTGGACCCCCGCCTCGCAGGACTGCGCGGCCGCGCGGGACGCGGGCAGCCTGTCGGGCCCGGCTCCGTACTGGACGTCGTACACCTACAACAAGGCCGGGCAGCGCACGAGCGAGACCCAGCACACGACTGCCGGTGCCGCGAAGACGACGTACTGCTACACCGACTCCGTCCAGCCGCACACCCTGTCCGGCACCAGCACCACCGCCGACTGCGCCGCCCCGGACCGCACCTACACCTACGACGCGGCGGGCAACACCACCAAGCGGCCCGGTGAGTCAGACCCCCAGCACCTGACCTGGAGCCCGGAGGGCAAGCTGGCCGAGCTCACGGAGGGCGACACCAGCACCGACTACCTCTACGACACCGACGGCACCCTCCTCATCCGCAACACCAGCGACGGCGAACGCATCCTCTACGCTGGCGCGAGCGAGGTTCACCTGCGTGCCGACGGCACGATGTGGGCCCAGCGCCACTACACCACCCCGGAAGGGGAGACCACTCTCGCGGTCCGCACCAACGAGTCCGGCACGAACAAACTGACCTACCTGGCTGCGGACCACCACGGCACGTCCCACCTGGCCATCACCGCCGACGACACTCAGGACTTCACCAAGCGCTACACCAGCCCGTTCGGCTCCGACCGCGGCACCCCCACCGGCGCCCAGGCCTGGCCCGACGACAAGGGCTTCCTCGGCAAAACCCGCGACACCACCACCGGCCTGACCCACATCGGCGCCCGCGAATACGACCCCACCCTCGGCCAGTTCATCAGCGTCGACCCCATCCTCTCCCTCGACCAGCCGCAATCCCTCAACGGCTACAGCTACGCCAACCAGCACCCCACCACCAGCGACCCCACCGGCATGCGCGAAACCTGCGGCGCCTACACCGTCGACTGCCGCGGCGGCGGGCCCGCATCCGGCGGCGGAGGCGGTGCTCCCTGCCCCAGCCTCACCGACCCACAGTGCCCTGAGTACCAGAGCGGGAGCAGCGGAAACGACGGCGGCACCGTCACCATCAGCAGCACCGGGACCACCACCAACAGCGACCAGGTGTGCTCCATCAAGGATGGAAACTGCGCGTACAACCTTGGCCCGTCAGATCCAGGCACATTCGGGAACATCCTCTACGGGCTTGTCAGCAACCTCGCCTATACTGCGGAATTGGCTGGCTGGATCTTTGACGGTGACTGCCGAAACGGTGGCGCAGGTACTCCAGGCTGCGACTACGGCGCACAGTTCGATGCTTGGGTAGCCGCGCAGGGATACGACGTTAATTCCGACGCTTACCTCGTCCCCAGCTTCCTCGCCGCCCTTTTCTTTCACAAGGACAATGGAGGTGGAGTCCCTCGTCGGAAACCAGCCACTGTAAGCACTAGCGCCACTAACAACTACAAGAGTACATTCTTCAAAGCTTACCCTCACCTTAAAGGTAAGGTAATTGTGCATCATGCCGTCGAGCAGCAGGTACTGAAGAAGTACCCCGGGCTCTTCGCGAAGAGCGAAATAAACTCAATTGACAACCTTAGAGGGATTCCGAAGTCGGCGAATCCAGACCTCCACCTAAGCAGAATTCGCGTGTTGTGGAATGGATTCTATAAGACGAATTCAGCTCCGACGCGTAAGCAAGTTCTCGACTACGCTACGTTCGTTGACGACTTCGTAGGAGGAGAATTCGATCCACGTATCCGTTAAAGTGCCTAATGCGTTGGTCGACTCTGCCTGATTAGTGAGCGGGCTGAGTCTACTGCCAGCGTGATACCGATAGGTTCGTGACCTCCGGCAGTAGCTTGCGCTACTATTTACGCAGGCTGTCGTCGGCGTCGGGGTGCAAGACTGTTGCAAGTCCCTTCGCTGTCTGCGCCTGTCGGCAGTTGCCAAATAGGATGACTCTTCGTTACGGAACTGGCTAATGTGGATCGAATTTATCTCATCCATTTCTACGCAGGTGGAATTCAAGACCCCCGTCGGCGAGACTGCGCTCGACGCGGCAGAGTCGGCTTTGGAGCAACCTCTTCCTGCGGACTTGAAGTCTCTCCTGCGCGAGACGAATGGGGTTTCCGATGAGTTCGAGTGCAGCTTCATATGGCCCGCAGAAGAGATTGCGGCTCGAAATCAGGAAATGAGGAGCTCAGTCGATTTTCGAAGCCTCTATATGCCTTTTGATCCGCTGTTGCTATTCGGCGATAATGGCGGTGGTGATCTTTTTGCTTTCGTTTCTACGCCCGTAAGGCCGGATATTTTCGTCTGGCAGCACGAGAGTGACAGTCGCCGTTGGGTCGCCAATGACCTGAAGGATTATATCCGCCGTTACCTTGGTGCTGGCGGGGAAGACTGGTACGAGTCCTGATGAACCAAGAGGCTGTAGAAGTTGCTCAGGCGGTGTTCAAGTCGGTTAGTGCGGGAGTGGAAGTGCCTGACTCTGAAATTCTGTTTGAGGTAGTGCGCCGCCATGAGGGGATCGAATTTGACGTACCCTCTTTGGAGGAGGCGGACGGATTCCTGTTCCAGTACGGGAATGTTAATTGGTTTCCCGAGTCCATGTTTATGTTGGGGGCGACCCGACTACAAGGCGGCCCGATTTCTCCCCTGCTCGCGAATCTGTTTCTGCACTACGGTTTCGATGCTTGGATGACACGGAAATATCCGGGAATCTCATTCGAACGGTACGCAGACGATGGTGCGCCACGAGCCGAGGGGTGCGATGCCCCTCGGCTACTCGGCAGCTGGGTCAGCCGGGTGCCGTCGACGAACCAGCGCAGCACGAGCACCGCCTGCCGGAAGACGCCCAGCGCGCGCGTGCCCCTGCGGGTCCCCAGCAGCTCACGATGCCCGCGTAGCAGCTTTGCGAGGTGCTCGGCGGTCGCCCTGCGGACGTCCAGGACAGCGGTGTAGGTGATACTGGAGGGCACGTGGAGCCTCTGGTTGTACGGAACGTGATCTTGGCAGACTCGTTCCTATCAGGGGCTTCACGCATATCTGACGCCAGGTCACCATCCCGTGCACGCGAAGCGATCACGCACCGTAACCGTCACGTTGCCGAGAAGACCTCATTGGTTCGGTCGGCTGCGGCTGGGCCTACGGCAGCAAAGTGAAGGAGAGGGGGGCTTTGGGACGGACGACGCCGAAGTGGCGGCGGTCCAGAGTGGCGATGGCGTCCGCTCCCAGGCGTTCGGCGATGGCGAAGACGGAGGCGTCGACCGCGCCGAGGGGGAAGTCGGCATACTTCTCCACCAGTTCGACCATACGGTCGACGTCTTGGGCGGCCAGGGGGAGCAGGCTGATCTGGCCGGTGCGGACGGAGCGCAGGAAGGCGGCTTCCGCGCGGGTGCCGTGCTCGCGCTCCAAGAGGTAACAGACCTCGGTGAGCACGGGGTAGGGCACCAGCAGCGGGCGTGGGGTGCGGCGCATCAGCTCGACACAGCGGGCGTGGTCCTGATCATCGGCATCGGCGGCGGCGACCAGCGCCCCGGTGTCCCAGATGATCACTCGGCCTCACGTCCCAGTTCGGCGCGGAGGATCTCGCCGGAGCGGGCACCCAGGTCGCCCTTGCCGCTGGACAGCGCTCCGACGAAGTCGGGCAGCGGCCACTCCTGCCCGCCGTCCTCAGCGGGAGTGCTCTCGCGCACGAGGGCCAGTATTGGCGCGACCTGCGACTCCGGTAGCCGGTCGATCAGCTCGTGCAGCTCTTCACGCAAGGTGCTCATGACGCCAGGATAGGGACAACCCGCACAGCGTGGGAACCGGACGAGGGCGGACCGTAAAGACATCCCGTACGGTCTGCACCTCTGACGGCAGTAGCGACGGCAACGACCATGGACGTCAGCGCACAACCGCAGACGTCAGCGGACCGCCGAACCACCGTCTACCTGCGAAAACGCAGGTAGAGAGGGTCGTGTAGCACACGTACTGCAGCATGTGCTGGCGGGTGAGACTCCGGTACTCGTTCACGATTCCAGCTGCCCTGCGTGCGGATTCCCGTCTCGATGTTGGAGATCTTCGTCCGGTCGAGCCCGAGCAGCCTGGCGGCCTGATCCGCCGTCATTCCGACGGACCGGCGGCGGAGAAGAACCGCCGCCGACGTCGCAGGGGCCATCTGGGGCGGTGGTCGACCACCCCGCCGCAGTGAACGGGATGGTGTGCAGCTTCCCGCGCGCACGTATGGTGAATCCCGTGCACATGCCAAGATCGTGAAGCTGGAGGTCAATTTGTGTCACTGGGGCGGGGACGAGGCAACAGGGACGGACACGACCGGAGACGGTTCCGGGTCGCCGGAGCCACGGCGGCCACGCTTGTCGTGGCGGCCGCTGCACTGGCGCTGCCGGCGCCGATGGCCCACGCGGCATCCGCACAGGTGGACGGGCCGCCGTCGCAGCGCGCGAACGACCGGGCCCGGGAGGCCGTCGCGCAGGCATTCCGCCGTAGCCACGGCGGAGATTCCCCGGTCGACCTGACGGCGCCGAAGGCTCCCCGGGTCACGATCGCAGCTCCCTACAGTGAGTGTGTGGCGAACGCCTGCCAGGCAGCAGGCGGGCCGGGCGTGGACGTGACGTTCACGCTGGCCCCGAACGAGGCGGACACCAACGTCGTCTCCTACGTCTACCGGGTCTCGTCCGACGACACCTGGTCGTCGGTGACCGGTTCCACGGCCACGGTCACCTTCACCCCGCCGTACGGGGGCACGTACTTCCTCCAGGTCCGGGCCCGTGACGACGTCGGTGCGGGTCGGCTCGGCGAGACCACCCAGGTGGACTTCCATGTCGCGGTCGGCGAGGGCGAGACCGGCCGCTGGCACTTCGACGAGGAGAGCGGTACGGCGCTCGACTCCGGCACCGCCGCGGGGGCACCACAGTACGACGCGACGCTGTCCGGCGGCGCGACCCGCGACGACCGGGGGCGGCGCGGAGAGCTGACCCAGGACTCCCAGGGCGCCCCGCTTCAGTCCCCGACCACGGACCGGGGACTGGTCCTGGACGGCAGCAGCGGGCATGCGGCGACGGACGGTCCCGTGGTGGACACCCGCGCCTCCTACACGCTGTCGGCCTGGGTGCGCCCGGACGCGCTCGGCGCCACCGACCAGGCCGTGCTGGCGCAGGACGGCGACGGCGGCTTCCGCCTGTCCTATGAGGGCGCGCGCCGAACCTGGACGCTGCGCACATCCTCGCGGGACGGCGCCGACGGCGGCCTCGACCACCGGACGGTGGCGGCCGAGTTCCTGGCGACACCGGATGTGTGGACCCATCTGGCAGCGGTGTACGACGCGGATGCCGGTGAGATCCGGCTGTACGTCAACGGCCGACTGCAGGCCACCGACACCCTGACCGCACCCGCGGCGGCCAACGGTCCGCTGCAGTTCGGCCGGGCACTGTCGAGCGGGACCTCCACCGAATACACCGAATACACCGACTACTTCGACGGTTCCCTCGACGAGGTGAGTGTCTGGCAGCGGGCCCTGACCGACGCCGAGATCACTGGCGAGGCCCGTCTCATCACCTCCAACGGGTTCAACGCCGTGGAACTGGTCGCCGACTGGTCGGCCGTCGGGGGAAGCGGCACCACGCTCACCGACACAGTCTCCGGATACGGCCGCGCGCTGACCCTGTCCGGCGGAGCGACCCTGGACGGCGAGGCGATCGTGCTGGACGGAGTGGACGGTGCGGCGGCGGCGGACGGTCCGCTGGTGGACGACACGGGTTCGTTCACGGTGAGCGCCGAGGTCGTCCTGGACGGGGCTACGATCTCGGCCAAGAACGTCGGTTACGTCGGCCAGGTCCTCGGTCGGCGCGCGGGCGACGGCTCCGCCTGGGGACTGTGGTACGAGGTCACCGGTATGGACACGGTGCTGGACCCGGACACCTTCGAGGAGACGACGGTTCCCGTCGGCCTCTGGCGATTTGGCCGCCGGAACGCCGACGGCACCCATGCCGCGGTCACCTCCGACGAGCCCGCCCAGTTGGACGTTCCCGTCCGGCTGACCGGTGTCTTCGACGCGCAGGACGGTGAGGTCGAGCTCTACCTCGGGTACGACCAGAACGGCGGCGCGCTCCCGTTCACGGCCGCCCCCGGCTCGGGCGAGTTCACCGTCGGCAGTGCGATGGACGGCGGTTCCTGGACGGACCACCTGCCCGCGCGGGTCACGGACGTCAGGGTCTGGGCCGGTGCCATGACCTCGCCGCAGCAGATCAGCGAGGTGGTCGGCGACTGACGGTGCCTCCGGTGGGGGAGTGGGGAGAAGAGGAACGGGGACGGTGGCCACTGCTGAACGTCCCGGTAGGTGCAGTCCAAGTGGGTCGTCAAGGGCTTCGCCGTACCTTCCCTGCAAGCTCGATCCCCTTTCCCCGCCGCCAAGTTGGGGCATATGCGTCTCACTCTATGTGGATCACGTCCGCACCTTCCGTGCATGGATCTGGCGGATTCAATGTTGAGCAGGGCATGTCGTGGATATGGTGCTGTGCAAGACCAGCAGAACTGATGCAGAAGGACTGCAGAAGCGCTGCAGAAGGGCTTCGGGAGAGCTTCAGAAGAGGTCTGAAGCCCCACTGGAGACCTTCGGAAGAGCTTCGGAAAAGACAGGAAGAGACGCGGCAGCGGCGCGCAACGGCCGACTCCGACGTCACAGGGGCCATCTGGGGCGGTGGTCGACCACCCCGCCGCAGTGAACGGGGTGGTGTGCAGCGTGCCGACCGCGATAGCCGTCACCAGTCCCGATCTGGTGCTCCCACCGCACGACCGGCAGACCCCGCCCGCGGCCGTCCAGCCGCAGGACACGCTGGAGACCTCCCTCCTCGGCATGCACGCGCTCATCGAGCAGCACGGGTACGTCATCGCGCTCTACTCGGCCTCCGCTCCCGGTGACGTCACCCGGCGCCTGCACGCCGTCCGCTCGGTCCTGGAGAGCGACCGCATCGCCCTGCTGGGCGTCGACCTGCCGCCCCTCGGACTCGCCCTGCTGGCCCAGCAGTTGCGCCAGCTGTCCGTGTGCGACTTCAGCCCCGGGGTGCTCGCCTCCTCCGCCCGGCTCCTCGCCCACTACATCTACGCCGGCGCCCACCTCTCCTCGGTCGCCAAGCTCGACCGTGTGCCGGTGACGCTGAAGTCCCACGCCAAGTCCTGGATGCCGGGCGCCCAGTTCGCCGTACTGGCCAACCCGCGGCCCCAGCTCGTCCGCGTCGGGCAGGGGGAGCTCGCCGGGCCCGAGTTCGGGACGCGGCTCCTCGTCGCCTCCGGGCAGCCGCCGTCCGACTGGGTCACCTCGACGCTCGCGCCCGCCTGGCAGGTGCAGGGCGTGGCCACCGTGGCCCTGTCCGAGGAGTCGACGCGCTGGTGGGGGACGGGCAAGCTCGTGGAGTTCGCCGCCGGGCTGTTCGACGTCTCCGTGCTCTACCAGCTCGTGTCGTCTGTACGCCGGGAGGAGTGCCGTTGGTGCGGCCTCGAACTCATCGGCGACCGCTGCGGGTTCTGCGCGGCACCGTTGCCGCCACCGCAAGAGCTTTCGACTCCTGCCGCGCGGGCATCAACACCGGTACGGGCGTTGCCACCAGGCGCCACGTAAGTCACGTAAGCCGTCATAAGCAGTCACGTAAGGAACGTACGTACAACTTCACAGCTCGTACGGCCAGGCCGCTCGCTCCGTCCGTCCCTCACCGCCCTCCCCCGATCGAGGTTGTCCGCGTCATGAACTCACGCCAGCGCCGCGGCGTCATCCTGCTGGTCCTCTCGGCCCTGTGCGCCCTGGGCGCCTTCGCCGGGGTGCTCTCGGTGATCCGTGACGTGAACTCGAAGGTCGGGCCGGAGGTGGCCGCGTACCGCCTGAAGGACGACATCGCGCCGTACAGGGAGCTCACGGCCGACCAGTTCGAGAAGATCGAGATGCCGGAGCGGTGGCTGTCGGACACGGCCGTCACCGACCTCCGGGACATCGACGGGAAGATCGCGGTCACCCAGTTGCGGAAGGGATCCCTCCTCCAGACCGACATGATCGTGGACCGGCCCGAACTCGACGCCGGGCAGCAGGAGATCGCGATCCTGATCGACGCGTCGACGGGTGTCGCCGGAAAAATCAACCCGGGCTCGCGGGTCAACATCTACGCCACCTTCGAGGCCGACGACAGCGACAACGGCGTCAACCAGTCCAAGCTGATCGTCGCCGACGCGCGCGTCCTCGACGTCGGCAAGCTCACCGCCCTGGAAGCGGGCCAGTCCAGCAGCGACCGCCGCCGTACCGCCACGGAGGCCGTCCCCATCACCTTCGCCCTCGACACGGCGGACGCCCAACGCGTCGCGTTCGCCGAGTCGTTCGCCGAACATGTCCGCCTCGCCCTGGTCGCGGGCGGCGACGACACCAGCGTCTCGCCCGGAGACCGTACGTACACCCTCGACGAGGACAAGTAGGAGGCCGCGCGATGAGGTCCCTCCGTAAGAGCCTGTCGTCAAACTCCCGCCTGCCCGGCGGCGTCTGGCACGCACGCTCGCCGCGTTGCCGAAACGCCCACGTGGCTCCACCACGAGGGCGCTCCGGCGCCTTGCGATCGCACGCACCAGACGCCGCCGGGCCCGCCCTTCGGGCGGACGACGGGAGTTTGACGACAGGCTCTGGCATCCGCAAGATCCGCACCGGGATCTGCCGATGACCATCCGCATCCTCCCCGCCGTCGGGGACATCGACTCGGCCCGCGCCCTCACCACCCTGCTCGCCCAGCTCGCCGACGCCGAACCGGCCCAGCCCGTGGCGGACTCGACGGCCCTGCTGGACACGCTGGCGCGGCTCGCCGCGGAGTCGCTGGACGAGCTGCCCGAAGTGGTCCTGGTCCATGAAGGCATCGGCCCGGTACCGGCGTTGGACCTGATCCGGGACGTCGTCATGCGCTTCCCGGCCGTCGGTGTCGTCCTCATCACCGCCGACACCAGCACCGGCGTCCTCACCTCCGCCATGGACTCCGGCGCCCGCGGCATCGTCACCCTCCCCCTCGGCTACGAGGCCCTCGCCGAACGCGTCCAGGCCGCCGCCTCCTGGTCGGCCGGCATGCGACGGCACTTCAGCAGCGGCAGCGGTACGCCCGAGCTGTACGCGGGCCCGGGCGGCACGGTCGTCACGGTGACCGGGGCGAAGGGCGGCGTGGGCGCCACCGTGGCCGCCGTCCAACTGGCCCTGGCGGCACGGGCGTCGGGGCACACCGTGGCACTGCTTGACCTGGACCTCCAGTCCGGGGACGTCGCCTCGTACCTGGACGTCCAGTTCCGCCGCTCCGTCGCCGACCTGGCCGGGATCGCGGACATCAACCACCGGGTGCTGCAGGACGCGGTCTACACCCACGACAGCGGCATCGGCCTGCTCCTCGCCCCCGCCGAGGGCGAGCGCGGCGAGGAGGTCACCGACCGGGTCGCCCGCCAGGTCCTCGGCGCCCTGCGGGCCCGCCACGAGGTCGTGATCGTCGACTGCGGCTCCCAGATGACCTCCGCGACCGCGGCCGCCGTGGAAATGGCCGACCAGGCACTGCTGCTGGTGACCCCGGACGTGGTCGCGGTGCGCGCCGCCAAGCGGATGGTCCGCCTGTGGGACCGGCTCCAGATCCGCAAGGCGGAGGAGACGCTGACGGTCGTCAACCGTCACGCGAGGGGTGCGGAGATCCAGCCGTCCCTGGTGGAGAAGGTGACGGGCACGAGAGTGTCCCGCACCGCCGTCCCCGCCGCCTTCAAGGAACTCCACTCCGTCGTCGACGCGGGCCGCCTCCAGGACCTCGACAACCGCTCCACGGTCAAGCAGGCCCTGTGGGGGCTGGCGGGGGAGCTGGGCCTCGTGACCGCCCAGGACGGCGGCGGTGGCGGTCGGCGCCGCAAGGGTGCCTCCTCGGACCGGGGGGCGCTGGTCCTCCGCCGCAAGGGCGGCGACCGGGGCTCGGTGACCCTCGAATTCGCCGGGATGTTCCCGCTGTTGCTCGTCGTGATGACCATCCTGTGGCAGTGCGTGCTGTACGGCTACACGTACTCCCTCGCGGGCAACGCGGCCGACGAGGCGGCGCGGGCGGCGACAGCCGCGTACGCGGTGGACGGTGACGTGGGCGGGGCCTGCGCGGCGGCCGGGGGCGAGCACCTCCCGGACGCCTGGAGCGGCGCCGGCATCGACTGCAACGTCGAGGGCCCGGTCATGATGGCCACCGTCACTGCCCAAGTCCCCCTCTTCTTCCCGGGCTTCGACGCGGGCTGGGAGGTCCAGGGCGAGGCGGGGGCGGCGTTGGAGGGGGAGGGCTGATGAGGTCCTCGGAGCGGGGAGGGCTGATGAGGACCTCGGAGGGGGACGGCTGATGAGCTCCTCGGAGAGGGGACGGCTGATGAGCTCCTTGCCCGGACGTCTGCGGGGAAGGCTCGAACGTCTGCGGGGGAACGACCGGGGTGTCTCCATCCTGGAGTTCGCCGGTTTCCTGCCCGTCCTGCTGCTCATCGGCATGGCCGGCATCCAGCTCGGCCTCATCGGCTACGGCATCAACCAGGCGGGCTCGGCCGCGCGGGCCGCCGCCCGGGCCGACTCCCTGGAGCCCGGGGCGGGCGCGGCGGCGGGCGTGGCCGCGGCGAGCAGTTGGCTGAACCCGGACGTCGACGTGGCACAAGGCGCGGACACCACCACCGCCACGGTCAGCCTCACCGTCCCCTCCGTCATCCCCCTCCTCGACCCCGTGCCCGTGGACCGCAGCGCCACCATGCCCAACGACAGCGACGACTGACCTCCGTACAACTGATCGCCGTACGACTGACTGCCGTACAACTGAGAGCACGTCTGAGATTACGTCCGACATTACGTCCGAGAGGAGTTGACGAAGAGAGATGAGCCTGCGATCCCGCATCGCCTCCCCCGAGGAGGGAGCACCCGGCCGTGAGGACGGACACCTCGTGGCCGTCTACCGAGCCAAGCTCCTCGAAGAGATCGACCTCGCCGAGATGTCGAGCCTGACGGCGTCCGACCGCCGCGCCCGCCTCGAACGCGTCCTCGGCCACATCATCAGCCGAGAGGGCCCGGTGCTCTCGTCGGCCGAACGCTCCCAGCTGATCCGGCGGGTCGTCGACGAGGCCCTCGGCCTGGGCGTCCTCGAACCGCTCCTCGCCGACGCGTCGATCACCGAGATCATGGTCAACGGCCCGGACTCCGTCTTCGTGGAGCGCGCCGGACGCGTGGAGCAACTCCCGTTGAGGTTCGCCTCCAACGAGCAGCTCATGCAGACCATCGAGCGCATCGTCTCGACGGTGAACCGGCGCGTCGACGAGTCCAACCCCATGGTCGACGCCCGCCTCCCCACCGGCGAACGCGTCAACGTCATCATCCCCCCGCTCGCCCTGACCGGCCCGACCCTCACCATCCGCCGCTTCCCCCGCGCGTACACACTCCCGGAGCTCATCGGCCTGGGGTCGCTGGACGAGCAGATGCTCCTGCTGCTCGCCGCCTTCGTCCGCGCCCGCTTCAACGTGATCGTCAGCGGCGGTACGGGCACGGGCAAGACGACCCTGCTGAACGCGTTGTCCGGGCTCATCCCGTCCCACGAGCGCATCATCACCATCGAGGACTCCGCCGAACTCCAGCTCCAGCAGGAGCATGTGATCCGCCTCGAATCCCGCCCCCCGAACATCGAGGGCAAGGGCCAGATCACCATCCGCGACCTGGTCCGCAACTCCCTCCGTATGCGCCCCGACCGCATCATCGTCGGCGAGGTCCGCGGCGGGGAGACGCTCGACATGCTCCAGGCGATGTCGACGGGCCACGACGGTTCGCTGGCGACGGTGCACGCGAACTCGGCCGAGGACGCGCTGATGAGACTCCAGACCCTGGGCTCCATGTCCGAGGTCCTCATCCCCTTCGAGGCACTCAAGGACCAGATCAACTCGGCGGTGGACGTGGTCGTCCAGCTCACCCGCTTCGCCGACGGCTCCCGCAAGATCACCGAGATCGCGCTGCTCGTCTCGCACGGCCGCGAGCAGTTCCGTATCGCCACGGTCTCGCGCTTCGTCCCGCGCCCCCTCGGCCCCGACCGCGTCGTCCACGGCCACTTCGAACACCTCCCGCTGCCCCGCCCGGCCGCGGAGAAGCTGTACGTGGCCAACGAGCCGCTGCCGCCCGCCTTCGGCGTGGCCGAGGCCATCGACGTACTCAACACGAGGCAGGCCATCGGATGACTCATCGGACGCCCGGGATCTGTACGGCCACGGTCACGGCCACGGTTACGGTTACGACCACGACCAGGACGTGTGTGTCATGAGTAACTCGACCCTGCTGGCCCTCGGCGCCACGATCCTCTGCTGCACGCTCGCCGTCGCGGGCGTGCACTCGTACGCCTCCGGCCGCGCCCAGCGCCAGGCCCTCGTCGACCGCCTCTCCGGGGCCGGCCCGATGCGCACGGCAGCGGGCCGCGTACGGCGCTTCGCGGCCGTCGACCGCCGCCTGCGCCACACCCGGCTCGGCCGCGAGATCAACCTCCGCCTGTCGGCGACCGGACTCGACGTGACGGCGGGGGAGTTCGCGACGTACGTCACCGCCGTGGTCATCGCCCTGTGGCTGATCGCCGCCGCGACCCTGGCCCCCTTCTTCGGCCCGATCGCCGCCCTCGCCGGTATCTGGAGCGCGGCCATCTTCCTCAACTGGCAGCGCCAGAAACGCATTGAGGCCTTCATCAACCAACTCCCCGACGTGGCCCGCCTCCTGGCCAACGCCACCGCCGCGGGCCTCGCCCTCCGTACGGCACTGGCGATGGCGGCGGAGGAGCTGGAGGACCCGGCGGGCGAGGAACTGGCGCGGGTCGCCGATCAGTTGAGCCTGGGCCACTCGGTCGAGGACGCCCTCGACGAACTGGCCCGGCGCCTCCCCTCCCGCGAGCTCATCGTCCTCGTCACGACCCTCGTCCTGTCGAACAAGGCCGGCGGCTCCATGGTCGGCTCCCTCCGCAACCTCACCCAGACCCTGGAGGACCGCAAGGAGACCAGGCGCGAGATCCGCACGATGCTCTCCGAGGTCAACGCGACCGCGTTCACAGTCCCGTTCCTGGGCATCGGCTCCCTCGTACTGATCAACTCCTCGAACGAGGGCGCTCTCGCCAAGGTCACCGGCTCACCGCTCGGCCAGAGCCTGATCCTCCTGGCCCTCGGCCTCTACACGGTCGGCTTCATCGTCATCCGCCGCCTGGGCAAGATCGAAGTATGAGAGGGGAGTTGAGACCACCGTGCTGCCCCTGCTCCTCGCCCTCCTGATGGCCGCCTCGGTCGCGGGCATCCTCCTCGGCATCCGCCTGATCCGCGCCGACGCCAAACTGCCCAGCGACCTCGTCCTCGCCCTGGAGGTCGGCGCCACCCGCGTCTCCACGGCGGGCTCGGCCGTCGACCGCCTGGGCATGCGCTTCGCGCCCCTCGTCCTGCGCCTGATGGGCCCCCGCCGAGTCGAGGCCAAACGCCGCCGCATCGACATGGCGGGCAACCCCGGCGGTCTGACCCTCAACCGCTACGCGGCCCGCCGCGCGGTCTACGGCGTCTTCGGCACGCTCATGGGCCTGATCTTCCTCACCAACGGCCAACTCCTCTTCGCCGCCGTCACGTTCGCCTTCGGGGTCTTGGCCGCCGACGCTGCCATCTGGCAGGCCATCCGCGAACGCAAGGACGTCATCGACCGCACGCTTCCCGACTTCCTCGACGTCCTGGCGGTCGTGGTGTCGGCAGGCCTCGGCTTCCGCCAGGCCCTGGACCGGGTGGCGGAGAAGTACGAGGGCCCGTGGGCGGACGAACTCCGCATCACCCTGCGCCAGATGGACATGGGCGTCAGCCGCCGCCAGGCCTTCGACGAACTCCGCCGCCGCAATTCGTCCGAGCAGGTGGCCCAGTTCGTCTCCGCATTGCAGCAGGGCGAGGAACTCGGCTCTCCCATCGCCGAGACCCTCATCCAACTCGCGACCGACATGCGCCGCACCGACGCGCAGAACGCACGGCGCCGCGCCGCACGAACCATCCCCAAGGCGACCCTGGTGACCCTGGTCTTCATGCTCCCGGCCACCATGATCCTCATCGCGACGGGGATGTTCCTGGGCTCGGGCACGAACTTCGGCGAGATTCTGGGCCGATGATGAGCAGGTGGGTCACTCGGCTGCGGGCGCTCGTGCCGCTGGGGTGGCACCCGTCCCAAGGAGAGCGGCAGTCTGTGAGCGCGGGCAGGCGCGCCGACGGGAGCGGGGGCAGGCGCCGCAATGTAAGCGGCGGCAAGCGCGTCAACTCGAAGCTCAGCCCCAGCACAGGGTATTTGGCAGACGACGCACCCGCCCCCGCAAGCCTCCGCCTCCAGCTCAACGCCCTACAGGCCCTCTGCCGCCAAACCTTCGCCGTCCGCCTCACCACCCTCGCCATCGGCACCCCCTTCGCCATGGCGAACACCACGGACGGCCCTCCGACCCACGCCGTACTCACCGCCGCGGTCCTCGGCATCACCGGCTCGTACGCCATGCTCCGGGACTGGGACCGCTTCGGCCCCCGCCTCCTCGCCCACCCCACCCTCATGGCTCTGGACCTCCTCTTCGGCGCGGTCCTGCTCCTCACGGCCTCCCCGGCGTCCCCCCTCGCCTACGCCACGGTCTGCACCCCCCTCCTCGCGGGCCTCCTCTACGGCTGGCGCGGCGCCGGCGTCTTCACCGGCCTCCAACTGGCCGTCCTGCTCACGGTCTACCGCGCCTGGGAACACCGCCCGGCCGCAGGTACCAGCACCCTCCTCATCGCCGGTTTCTGCATCGCGGCCGGGATCATAGGGGTCACCCTCCGCAACCTGATGTTCCGCTTCGGTACGGCCACCCAGGCCCTCTCCGAGGCCACCTCCCGCCTGGCGGTCGCGGAGGCCGTGGAATCCGAACGGGCACGCCTGGCCCGGGAGTTGCACGACTCGGTGGCGAAGACCCTGCACGGCCTGGCCCTGGCGGCGGACGCCCTCGCCACCTCGGCGGACGGCCCGGACCCCGACCCGCACCTCCTGCGGCAACAGGCAACCCTGATAGCGGCGGCAGCCCGCAGAGCCGCCACCGAGTCCCGCGAGGTCCTGACGGACCTGCGCCACCACACGGACCTCACGGCAACCCCGGATACCTCCCCAAGGGACTTGCTGACCGAACTGTCAGTACTCGCAGAGGACTTCACCTCCCGTACGACGATGCCGGCGCACCTCAAGCACACCGGAACACCCCCACCCCCCCTCCCGTACGAAACGACCCACCACCTCCTGGCGATCGTCTCGGAGGCACTGGAGAACACGTACCGCCACGCACAGGCAACCCACGTGGTGATCGAGGTAGAAACACTCCCGGACCCCCTCCCGGGCCTTCTCCCGGACACTTCCCCTGGCCGCCGCATGCCGGACACCCTCCACCTCCGGATCAAGGACGACGGCACCGGCCTCCCACCCACCGCAACCCTCGACCAGGCGCCCAAATCCGGCCACTTCGGCCTCCTGGGCATGGCGGAACGGGCGGCGACGACAGGAGCCCGCCTCGACCTGGGCAGCCCGGCACCGGGCGGCACCGAGATCACCGTGACCGTCCCGCTGCCCGCACCCCCCGCCACCACCCACATCCCCCAACAGGAGGCCGCCCATGCCTGACCAGGCACTTCCCGGCCCGCCCCTCCGCGTCCTCGTGGCCGACGACAACCCCGTGGTCCGCGCCGGCCTCGCCGCCCTGCTCGGCGCCCACCCCGACATCGAAGTGGTGGCAGGGGCGACGAACGGCGAGGAAGCGGTACGGCTGGCCGCCGAGCGTCTCCCGGACGTGGTCCTCCTCGACGTCCGCATGCCCGGCACAGACGGCCTGGCCGCCCTCCCCGAACTCGCCCGCCTCGCCCCGGTGATGATGCTGACGTACAGCCGTGAACCCGAGGTCGTGGCGGAGGCACTGCGCCGGGGAGCGGTCGGCTACCTCGTCCACGGCGAGTTCACCGCACCCGAACTCATCACGGCCGTAAGGGATGTGAGGGAGGGCAAGTCAACGATCTCGTCCGCGGTCTCCCCTTCCCCTTCCCCCTCCGCCTCGCCCTCTGGCTCATCTTCGCTCGGCGTTTCGCACAAATCTTCTCACGATTTCTCCGAACTCCCTTCGCATCTGCAACCAGTTGTGGCACAGTCGTCAAAGGCTCGCCCCGAATACCCGGCGGAACTCCACCGCCGCGCCCCCAACCGGATGACCTTCGGCCTGAGTTCAAGGGAGGTGGAGGTGATGGACCTCATCGCGTCCGGCATGAACAACCGCCAGATCGCCGCCGCCTGCTTCATCAGCGAGAAGACCGTCAAGAATCACATCAACCGCATCTTCGCAAAGCTGCACAGCTCCTCACGCAGCGAAGCAATAGCCCACTGGCTGGGCACGGCCCGCGAGGGGTGGAGCGGATGAGTCCGTTTACGGGGGGAAGTTGGGCCCCTGGACCCACCCGGAGTGGCCGGGGTCTCACGTACGGTGCTCACGTCAGTGATGGCATCAGGCGGGAGGGCAAGGGCTATGGACGCGAGAAGCCGGTTCGGCACGTGGAAGCGGACCGTTGTTTCCCGAATGCGGGGGAGGGGCCGGGATGTGGGGGCCGGGTTTGTGGAGTATGCGGGGTTGATGATCATCATTGCGGGGATCTTCACGCTGATCGACGGGTTGGGGCTGGACGGGCTGATCTCGGGTGCGATCCTGACAGCCGTGACGAACGTCATTGGCGGCTGAGGCCCCGTCGACCCTTCGGAGACCGCGGATCGACTCTCCCCATCTACATCTGGCTGTCGGGGATTCTTCTCTTCGCCGCGTTCGCCTTCTTCGCGTTCGCCCAGGCAGCGTTCGCCCGCAATGGTGCTCAAACCGCAGCGGACGCTGCGGCGTTGGCGGCGGCACAGGAGGCTCGGGACGAGTTGTTGCTCGACTTCGGGAATGCCATTGGCGGGGACGACGACTGGCTCGATTGGCTGGACCTGCCGGGTGATGTGGGACTCCCCGCAGACGGAGCCACCGCCGCGGCCCAGCAGTTGGCTGCCGAGAACGACTCGACCGTCCAGGGCGGAGCCCAGCCCATCGTGGTGGACGGCTATCCCGGGTTCCGGGTCGACATCCAGACGAACTACACCGTCGGCGATTCGATCATCCCCGGTACGGAGGGCATGCAGGCACAGGCCCATGCCGTCGCGGTCGTCAAACCGCGCTGTGAATTCGATGTGGACGCGGACCCCACGCAGCTCGTGGAACTGGACTGCGATGGTGAGACCGTGAACATCGACCCCGAAGATTTCGATCCGGACGACCTTCCCGACGCGTCCGTGATGTTCTCTGTGCATCTGGCCGAGTGAGAGGAAGACGCGCCCATGGAGTTCCGGTACACCACGAAGGGCCGCATGGTCATGACTGCGGTGACGATCGCCTCTGGGCTGGTCTTCATGGTGGCCGGCTGCGGTGGGGGAGGAGACGACGACAAGACGTCCAACGCGGGATCGTCTTCTGCTCCGGCCGACAACAGCGGTGACGACGGCAAGCAGGAGTCCGAAGCCCCCGCCGCCGAGACGGTGCTGGCCGAGGTCAAGGCGGGTGGCCTTACGCTCATGGTCACCTCGGCCACTCGTGACGAGGGCGACTTCGTCACGGTCGAGGGAACGGTGACCAACGGCACTGGACAGCCGTGGGTGGGTGCGGATTGGCGAGGCGACGAAAGTGAACTCATCAAGAACGGTGGATCCATTGCGGGCGCAAGTCTGATCGACCAGACAGGCAAGAAGAAGTACCTGGTCCTGCGCGATACCGAAGGGCGCTGCCTGTGCACGAGGTTCACCGGAGGCGTTCAGACCGGCGCGACCACGGAGTGGTTCGCTCAGTTCCCCGCACCGCCCGAAGGCACCACCGAGGTCGACTTCCAGGTCGGCTCCATGCCCCCCGCCTCCATCGAACTCTCCGAGGGCGAGTAACCATGGCCGCCCCCCTCACCATCACTGTCCTCGTGGCCACCCTCACCCTCCTGGGCACGCCGACGGCCTACGCCGAAGACGACCCCAGCCAGCCCCCAGGCACGGTCACCACCTCCCCACCCCCGGAGGTGGACGCGAACAGCCCTGGTCTGAAGCTGGCGTCAGGCGCGACCCTGGCTTCCGCCAAGGTCCTGGACATCAAGTCGGTCGTGGAGGACCTGGCCGGCGAGGAGCGCCGCGAGGACACGAACGAAAACGTGACGTTCGCGCTCCAGGCGGAGGTCCTCTTCCCCAAGGACAGCTCCAAACTGAACCCGCAGGCCCGCTCCCGCATCCAGGCGATCGCGGACGAGATCAAGAAGCGGAACCCCTCCACCGTCCGCGTCTTCGGCTTCACGGACAACCTCGGCTCGTACGCCCACGGTGTGACCCTCTCCAAGAACCGCGCCGAAGCTGTCCACGACCTACTGGCCGCCGCCCTCGGCCCGAACGTCACCTTCCAGGTACGCGGCTACAGCGAGGACTACCCCATCGCCGACAACTCCACGGAGGAGGGCCGCCGCAAGAACCGTCGCGTGGAGGTGTCGTTCCCGACGGGCACGGGCACGGGCACGGGGAGCTGAGACCCGGTTACGCGTTGCCGAGCGTTTCGGCGACGTAGGCACGGAACTCGTGGAATCGCCGCTCGGCTTCTTTGATGAACGTCTTGGGGCAATCAGTCTGGAGGCCGGAGCCTTCGCCCTGCCCGCTTACTCGCGTCCCTCGAAACAGGATGTGCCCCGCACACTACGAATCAAAGCGGACGGTTGGTGTTCCCAGCCGTGGTGTCCCGGATCGGGACGGCCCGGCCTACTGGCTGTCCGCCCCCCCCCCCGCACGGGTGATACCTCCGCAGAAGCCCAGACCGGCCATGGCAAGGCCCTCTACCTTCGCCGTGTGATCGAGCTGTACACGATCGAGCTGGAGCCCGAAGTGAGGCTCTGGCTCGAGACCCTGGCCCCTCGCCACTATCGCCAGGCCGAGGACAAGGCAGAGCTGCTGGCGGCATCTCCGCCCACGCTCGGTGAGCCGCACTCACGTAACCTTGGGGAAGGCGTGCGTGAGCTGCGTTTCATACTGGACGGCAATGCCGTACGTGTGACGTACTGGCTTGCGCCCGGCCGACGTGCCGTTCTGCTGACGGTCTTCCGGAAGACACGGATGCGGGAGGAAGCGGAGGTCAAGCGGGCCAAGCTGGCGAAGGCAGCGTGCGAGGCCGAGCATGGTCCCGCGCACGAGGAGTTCACCCGCGATTTCCGGGAGGAGCTGTGAACCACACCCGCTGGAAACTGGCGCGGGAGAGGAAAACCACCGAGGGCTACGTGGAGCCGCCAGAGGTTGTCGCCGAGCGTGAGCAGATCCGGCTGGCGCACGATCTGGGCCAGTTGGTGTACGACCGGCGCAAGGCTCTTGGCCTGTCGCAGTCCGTGCTGGGTGAGCGTCTCGGGATGTCCGCCGACGAAGTGGACACCGTGGAACTGGGCGGCATGCTGCCCGTCACAGCCGATCTCCTGGTCAGGCTGGCGTCGGCGCTCGACGTGACGGTGGATATTCACCTGGTGTCCGACGGTCACAACACAGTGGCGTTCGGGGAGCACGCGGCGTAGCCCACGAGCAGTGGGCCTGTCGCCGTGGTCTGGGATGGCGTCACGTCGGGGCTCCGCCCTGGGAACGCGAGGATGCCTATTCCCGGGATGTTGGGGAGTGGGACCCGCTTCCCTTCCCTCTGGCCTCCTCGTCCCCGTGCGCCTCCTTCAGGAGATCGCGTTGCAACCGCCGCTCCACCGCCGTGCTGACGTAAGCCGAGAACCCCCGCGCCTCGACGCGTGCCCTCACCGCAGCGATGAGACCCGCGGGCATGGAGACGCTGACTGACCGAGACGCCCTTTCGTCCTTGCTGTTCATGCTGCCAAAGTAGCTGCTCGGTAGCAGCATGTGAGGATCGTCGGTCGCTACTGGGCGGAGGCGGAGGCTGTTCCTGCTTCCGGCTCGCCGCCCGGCCCTTGTTCCTGCGGGTGTGCGACGAAGGTGCCCTTGGAGGGGAGAGTGACGACGAGGCCGCGGTCACGCAGCTCACGGGTGGCGCGGCGGGCGGTCAGGTTGGCTACGCCGTACTCGGCCGCGAGGTCCCGCTCGCCCGGCAGGCGGGCACCAGGCCGAAGCTCGCCTTTGGCGATTCGCTCCGCGATGTGGTCGGCCATCTGCATGTAGACGTACGCGATCTTGTTCGGGTCGATCGGCGACTGGCCTGAATCTCCTGTCATATCGAACACCGTACGACTGGCCTGGGCTGCGTGCTTCTGTGGATAGCGCGATACCGCTATACACCACGCGTACGCGAGTTATAACGTGATGTCTGTCAGAAAGACCCCGGCGACGGTGCTGGCCGTCCCGGGGCAGTGGCCGAACGCTTTCAAGGAGCGCCGACAATGCTGGACCTTACCGTCCGAGCCCTGACCTGGGTGCTGAACATCTGCCTGCCAAACCCCCGCGGTCGGCACCGAGCCGGAGTCGCCCCCGTGCAGTGGATCGCCCCGCCCCCACCCCGCTTCACGGAGCGCATCGACGGCCGCACGGCCGCCCTCGTACGCCCCTACGTCCTCACCCCGGACGAACGCAGCCGCCAACGCGAACGCCGCCGCGCCCTCTACCTGGCCAGCCTCGGCATCGACACCGGCCCGACGCACATCCACGGCATCCGAGTCGGAGCCGCCCGATGGCCGACCACCGCCCGACCCCCGGCAACCGCCCCCCGATCCGCATGTGCGTCCGCTGCGAACGCACCACCGAAAACCCCGTCCTGGTCCACGCGCACCACGCCGCCACCGGCCCCGGCTTCAACGTCTACGCGTGCCCGGACTGCGCCACCCACTACCCGCCCCCGACGGACCCCCTGGACCTGCTCGACCCCACCCCGCGCCTGTCCCGGATGACGATCCGCGTGTACCAAGTCACACCCGGCGGCGCCGTCACCCAGGACCGTGGTGAGGTCCACACGTTCACCGGCAGCCGCATGGACCCTGTCCCGCAGTCCGCGGCCTTCCGGCCTTGCGCCTGCCCGAGGTGCAGAACTGGACGATCAGCCGAGCATCCTCGATAACTCCCGCGAACGCACAGCAGATTCACAGAGCCTGTTGACCCCGGACGCACCGCAAGCGCCCGGGGTCAACGACATCTCGAAGTAGACACAATCCAGCCACAGGGCCTGCCTGACTCACCCCGTTAAATGAATAAATGCCCACTCTGTGGCACGGGTTCAGCCTGGCGTGACCGCTGGTCCCACCGATATCGTCAGTGCTCTTGACTGAACTTGAGCCTCACGGGGGAGCCCACAGTGAAGCGCCGCCCTTTGCCCATTGCTGCCGCGCTCGCCGCAACCGCAGCTCTGCTGCTGACGGCTTGCGGGAGCGGAGGCGACACCTCGACAGACAACGACAAGATCGTGGGAGCGGACACCGGCGACACGAATACGTCGGCCGCGCCGAGCGCGAGCCCTTCGGATTCCATCGAGCGGCCTGACATCACGCTCCCGGACGGCGTCGATGACGTCTTCGAAAGCTGGAAGACGGGCGACTCCACCGAGGACGCGGTTCTCTCGGACGCTGCACGAGCTCAGACCGCCATCAACGACGCCATCCTCGAAGGCAAGTCGGATACCCCTGGCATGACGTTCTACTACAGGGGCGAGGCTTTGACGTCGTCCGTTAAGTGGGTCCAGAAGTGGCTGGACGCCGGAATCACGTATACGGGCACTACGCGGTACTTCAGTCCCAAGGTCGAGATGTTCGACAGCGAGTCGGCGGGTGTCTCGTTCTGCGCCGATGAGACGAAGGCGTACAACAAGGACCGCAAGACTGGGAAGGTTGACAAGACGCCTCCCAGTGACGACTCGTACGTGTTGTACAACACGCGCTTGGAGAAGAACGAGCAGGGCGTCTGGCAGACGTCCCACGGTACGTCCGTGCGGGGGAGTGAGACGTGCGTTCAGTGAGCTGGCCCCGTTCCGTTACCGCCGCTGGCGCTCTCGCTCTCGTTTGCGCACTTCTCGCACCCGCGACAGCCTTCGCCAAGGACCCGGGAGGGTCCCAGTTCGACGTCGAGGGAAGCAACGAGAAAGACAGTGGTCAGACCCTCGAATCTCGCATCGTGTACAGCGGCTCGACCCGTGGATCGGGAGACGGAGGCTCGGGAGGGTTCACGCCTGTTGGCGATTGGTCTCCGCCTGCCTGTTGGTACGAGCCCAAGTGGACACCGGCCGAGTTTGCGAAGGAGTTCGAGAAGGAGTGGAACATTCCTCACGCCAGCGGTGTGGGGGAAGCGTATGGCCTGGCCAAGGACCACTACATAAACGGCAACCCGTACAAGGATTTCAATGAGTCCGAAACGGGCAAAGGCATGTGGTGGAAAGCGGTTCGGGACAAGGGGCGCGAGGAATCAGGCGATCCGGCAGCCTTCGCGTGTGACAACGCCGCTTTCTGGGTGGAGAACGGGGAAACCCCGGACTTGGAGAATGCGGTGACTCCCGAGGTCCTCGCCGAACTCGCCTACAAAAGGATCAGGGTCCCCGACACCGAGGTGACCCTCGCTCCCGAGGCCACCACGAAGGTCAACCTCCCGACCTGGGCCTGGCTCGACGAGGCGACGTTCAAGGAGGTCGCCGTCACCGCCTCGCTCAACGTCGGCGGCGTGAACATCCAGGCCACCACCACCGCCAAGCCCGTCTCGCTGACACTGGAACCGGGTACGGCCGACGCCGAGACCTACCCGGCCTCCGGTGAGTGCGCCCTCAACGACGACAACTCCATCGGTGAGCCCTACGCCCGAGGCAAGGCCGACCAGACCCCGCCCTGCGGCGTCAAATACCTCCGCTCCTCCGGCAACGGCACGTACAAGCTCCAGGCAACCGTCACATGGGAAGTCACCTGGACGGGCACGGGCGACGCCGGCGGAGACCTCCCTGACGGCACCTTCGGCAACGACCAGGACGTCATTGTCCAGGAGATTCAAGCCGTCAACCGCTGATCAGACACACAGGGCAGGTGCACATGTCGTTCCTGAGGTTCTACTCGGATGACGTGAAGGAGATGGCGCGCACACTGGAGAACAGCGGTGGCCGCATGAAAGAAGCGTCGAAAGAAATGTCACGGGCGGACTCCAGCCAGGTCGGACACACCGACCTCCAGTCCGCATGCGATGATTTCGCCGACTCCTGGGACTACGGATTCGGCCAGCTGTCCAAGCTGACGAAGGGTATTTCCAAGTTCGCTAACAAGGCTTCTGAGGAATTTCTCAAGCTGGATCAGAAGTTGCACGATGAATTGAAAAATAAATCCGCCGAAAAGTGAGTCGGTTCCGTCGGTCTTGGTTGCCCGTGACCAGGAATCTTCACATTGTTCAGGCGGCCGCTCGTGGCGGCCACTCCACCCCTGCTGCGGCCAGGCGGGCGAGATGTTTGGCGCGCCTGTACCGGGTTACGGCGAGCCCTGTGAGGTAGAGCGTGATGAGTGCGAGCCAGATTCCTCCGGCGATGAGAACGCGTCCGGCGGTGTAGCCGGGGAAGATGAGGAAGATAGCCGCGACGATGGGAAAAAGGAGGACATTGCTCAGAACTCGCGGGCTGTACCTGGCCGATGCATCCACGATCATTCGTGAGTACAACAGATCCACTTCGGGGCGGGCTGCCGCGTCCGGGACGAGCCCACGACCTGGCCGCATCCCGGGGAGTGCGTTCCCGCGTTGCAGGCCGGGGTGGTCGGCCATCGTGGCCATGGCTCGCTCTCGGGCGTCGGGTGTGCGTTGGAAGAGGAAGTAGGGGTTGTTCATGGCGGCATTGCCCGGCACGTGCCCCATGTAGCGATAGCCGAGCCTCTCGGCGACATAGGCAAAGGCCGCAAATTTCTTCATCCCCGGAAAGAAGGGCCTCACGGCGTAATCGCTCTTCTCTTCCGCCATGGCCTTCATCAGTCCGTTCAGCAAATGTCGTTCATCCACGACAACTTCCTCCTCCGGCCGCCCATGGGCTTGGGGGCGCACGTGCTAGTGGGCAAACACTGCTGATAACTTATCGCCTCAACGAGAGCTCGGTCGAAGGGGGATGTCACGCATGGGTGGCATAAGGGCGCGGGGAGAAGTCCGATGAGTTCCGAAAAATACCCGAATCTGGGGTTCGATCCGGCTCCGGGCGATCTTGAGTCTGTGAGGGAGCTGACCAAGGCTGTCCGCCAAGTCACGCGCGGTAGCGGTACGGCTCAGACGGAACTGCGCAAGATGGGTTCTTCTGACGGTGTGTGGGCGGGTAAGTCCGCCGACGCCTTCAAGGACACCTTCTCCGCGGTCCCCCCGTACCTGAAGAAGGCCTTGGACTCCTTGGACACGGCGCACCGGGCCCTCACATCCTGGGAGACCCAACTGGACGGGTTCCAGGCCAGAGCGCGGAAACTGGAGTCGGAGGCAGAGGAGGCGGCGCGACAAGTCAACTCTGCCCGGAGCGCCGTTGACGGCCTGCCCTCCTCCACATCCGGGATGTCGGACAAGGAAAAGGAGCGTTACGAGAAGGACTCCAAAGAGAAGAAAGATTCTCTGGACTCCGCGCACAACGAACTCTCCGCGATCCGGAGCCGGGCCCGCTCACTCCAGACCGAGCACGGACAGGCCGCGACGGACGTCTCGCGACTGATCAAGGCAGCGGCTGACGACGCTCCTCCTGAGCCCAGTTGGTTCGAGGAGGCGCTGGACGCTGTCGGTGACCTGCTCGCGGACGCCTGGGACACCATTACGGATCCGAACTTCTGGAAGATGATCGGCGACATCCTGGCAGATATCGCCATGGTCGTCGGTGTGCTCGCGATCTTCTTCTCAGGTCTCGGCGTGGCGGCCTTCATCCTTGCCGGGCTCGCTCTGGCCTTCCACCTGGCGGCCATGGCCGGCGGCGCTGACGTGACCTGGGAGACAATTGCCTGGGACGCTGTCGGCGTTGTTGCCGGTGGTATCGGCCTGGCCGGTTCGCGGCTCGCGCAGTCCGGTCGCGCCCTGGTCACGGCCGGCCGTGAGCTCCGTCTGTCCTCCGGCTTCATGAAGGCGCTTGGCAATGTCAAGTTCGGCAACGTCTGGGGTGGGCTGAAGGGTCTGCCCAGCGGTGTCGCCAACTCTGCACGGGGTCTGGCCATGGGCGGCAAGGGATGGTCGTTCGTCGCCACAGGCGTAGCGATCGACAAGGCCGCGACGTGGACGGGCGCAGCCTTGGCGATCGGCTCCAACATGCACAACGGAACCTGGGATCAGGGCCGTTGGACCGACGGCGAACTCAAGATCGGCGACGTTCCGGTGGTCGGCCCATTCATGGACTACTTCGGCGCGGTCGACGAGGACAAGCCGGTGGCCCCGGGTCCCTTCCCCTCCACCTTTGACGCACCCACCGCGCTTGCCTCCTCCGGGAGTACCTTCACCAAGCATCTTGATCCGTCACAGATGGGCACAGCCGCATGAGTGTCACTGAACCCGGCGTGACGGGAAGCATCGAACGTAGCAACACAGCACCGTTCCGCTATGCCTTCCGTCATCAAGTTCCTGACGAATTCGTTCGGCTCCCTGAACCGACAGCCTCCGACGGCTGGCGGCAGGCTATGGGCGAGCTGATGCCCGAGTCCGACGAACGGCAGCAGGATGCTGCCAGCGAAGGCCTGCGCCGTCAGCTACCACTCCTGAGCACCAGGGAGAACGTGGTCCTCACGGCGATGTGCATCGGCACAGAGGAGGTGGACGGGGACGAGCGTTTGTCGATGGGGCTGCTCGCCGTGACCGTACGGCCAAGCGAACACAGCCCTGCCACACGGCTCTTCACCGCCGAAGGGATCTATCAGGCGACCGCACAGAGGTTCTTCTCCAAAGCGGCGGAGGAGAACCTGAAGAAGATCAGCTTCCCGCTCGGTGAAGGGCTCCAAGGTCCCCAGGACATGGCGCTCGCAGCCAAGCTTCCGTGCGGGCCCGCGGTAATGTCCACGTCTCTGCGTGCTCTCCGCTTGCCCGACCTCGATGCCGGGCTCGCGATGCCGCCGCTTCCCATGGCCGCGTTGCAACTGATCGTGCCCGCACCGCACAGCTACTGCGTATACGTCACCATCTCCACGCCCTCCGTCTTTCTGCTCGACTCCTACAGCGCTCGCCTCGCCCATATCGGCCGGACATTCGAGTTCGACGACCTTCCCGCTGCGGCCGCCCCGCTGAATGCGGGCCCGACAGGGAACACACCCAGCACATCCGGGCCGGGAGTTGAGCCGTCGCAGAAGAGATGAATACGCAATGACAGACGCAGAGATCCTGGCTCTTTTTGACGGTCGGGGCCGTGCCGAGTTCTTCCTCTCCGGCTTTGAGAGCGTGAGCCCCACCAAGATCGAGGCCTTCGCCTTCGAGTTCGGCTACGACCTCCACGCGACCGAGATTCCGCACAAAGGTACAGTGCGTCTGATCTACGTACGCAACGATTCGCCAACCGCTCGCCTCCGAGCTCAGCAGACCCTGGAACGGTTGCGTGCAGGCGGCCCACTTCTGCCCGCGTGGGTAGTCCCTGGTGACCAGCCGGGTACGACCAGGCTTGTGTCGGGGTTCCAAATGGCTTCGATACGACAGCGTCTCGCCGCCTACGAAGCCAGCGGGGTCAAGGGCCTTGTCACCTTGACGGCGTTGCTCAGTCTCGGGTTCCTCGCCCTTGCGTGGGCGGCACGCGATTCCCTTGAGGGCTTGATCGTCCTGTCGACGGTGGCTGCCTGCCTGGCCGTGGCAGCCGCGTTGCTTCCCCGATGGCTGAAGCGCTGGTACGAGAGGAACCGGGAGTTGGTTCGGCTCTACGATCGACAGCGGTTCGGCCATGTGGGCCCGCCCCCGCCACCACCCCCGCTCGGACCGGCCGGTCGGCATTCGGGCCCACGAAACGGGCAGCAGTGAACACCCGGAACGCGTGCGAGTCGCTGTTCGCGGTGTCGTCGCCACGTCGACGGTCTCGTGGGGTTCGAGAACGCCTGGAAGGCTGGGAGGGAGAAAAACCGTGCCGCGCAGCAGGAGAAGTGAAGGCTCTCATGAGGATGAACAGATCCTCGCGTACTTTGATGGGCGAGGCACCGCAGAGATCACGCTGAGGGGCCGCGAGGTGGCGCAGAGCAATAGGATCGCGGCGGTCGCCTTCGAGTTGGGCTACAGGCTTCACGAGACGGAGATAGTCACGCGGGGCCAGTGGCGCATGATCTATCTGCGCGACGACTCCCCGGATGTCCGCCAACGCGCCCAGTACACGATGGACAGACTGCGCGCCGGCGGCCCCTTGTTCCCCCAGACGTGGGCCCCTGTGGGAATGCCGCCCGTCCCCGGCAGGCAGATCGCGCCGATGGAGGCGGCTTCCGCCCGGCGCAACATGACCGCCTACGAAACGCACGGCTCGCGAGGACTGGTCATCATCGCAGCCCTCCTCAGCATCGCCTTCCTCGTGCTGGCGTGGGTGGCACGCGATGCGCTCGGCGGCGCGATCGCCTTGCTGGTGGTAGCAGCCCTCCTGGGCGTCGTTGCGGCGCTGATTCCCTCCTGGATGAGGAGCTGGTACGAGTACAACCGGCGAAAGGTGACCCGCTTCAACCAGCAGCGGTCGCAGCAGTGGGGGCCGCCTGCCCCTCCTGCCCCTCCTCCTCCAGTCGGAGGCAACGGACAGGACGGCCCGGGAGGGAACGGTTCATGATCCGCGTCGACTTCTCCGTGCCGGTCGAGTTCGAGGACATCCTCATCGGCGCCGACTTCGAGACGGCCTGGGCCGAGCTGAACAGGCGCTACGCACGACCATCGACGACCGGTGACCTCGACCAGGAGAAGCTCAGCGAGATGGCCCGGGCGCTGCACCAGGTCTCCCGCCTCCTCAAGGAGGTCGGCGTCGTGTACGCGGCTGACTGCCTCCACTCGTTCCAAGGCGAGCCTTCCTTGGGCACGCTGGCAGTTGCCGTCGTCGACTTCCCGTATGGGGACGACGCAGCCACGGCGGCCCGTGGAACTCTGCGTGGCGTCCTGGAGTCACGAGGACCGGAGTGGGCAGGCTCCGTCATTGACGCCCCATGTGGTCCGGCAGCCGTATTCACGGGTGGCCAGATCTATACGCTTCCCCCGGTGTCCTCCCCGGACGGTGAGGCTGTCGAGGTACTCACTGCCCAGTTCCATGCCATGATCCCGGTCCCGGCAAAGACAAGTGGAGATGGTCGGCAGATGTGCCTGGTCGCCTTCTCCACTCCGAACGTCGGCCACTGGGAACATTGCTACGCCCCGATCATGGCCAACGTCCTGTGGAGCCTTCGCTTCACGTCGGAAGGGCCGGAGGGGCAGGTCGATCCCGGTGACGACGCCACCACGCCGACGGCGCGCTCCGCCGCGTAGCGCTGGAGGGCGGCACGCATCGTGCGGTCGTCGCTGTGGGCGATTGGCCGGTTTGGCTCACCGGTGGCCCAGGAAGTGCCTGCTCACGGATGTTCGGGGTGACTCAAACCTGCCAATCGCTGACCTTGCCGGCCTCGCCGACCCCGGCGACGGCGCCGGGTGAGTCGGGATGTGCGGGGTGGCGGTCGTGCTCGTGTAGGCGGAACCGCGCCATGCTGGTGGCATTCGCCCGCCAGGGCCGGGAGCCGGGAGTCAGGAGCCGTCATGAGAAAGATCGTCCTGATGATGTCCGTGTCCCTCGACGGCTACATCGAGGGGCCCAACCGCGAGATCGACTGGCACGTGGTCGACGACGAGCTGCATACGCACTTCAACGAGGAGTGCGCGAGGATGGGCGCCTTTCTGATGGGGCGTGTGACGTATGAGCTGATGGAGGGCTTCTGGCCCACGGCCGATGCCGATCCGGGGGCCACCAAGACTGTGGCGGACTTCGCCGGGATCTGGCGGAACATGCCGAAGATCGTGTTCTCGCGGACGCTGAAGCGGGCGGACGCGCACTCCACGATCGTGCGGGAGGTGGTCGTGGATGACATCAGGGCGTTGAAGTCCCAGGAGGGCGGTGACCTGTCGGTCGGGGGTGCCGATCTTGCCGCCGAGTTCATGCGGCACGACCTGATCGACGAGTACCGGGTGTACGTCCATCCGGTTCTCATCGGCCGGGGAAAGCCGCTCTTTCCCGAGTCCGACACACTGACGAAGACGAAGCTGCGGTTGCTGGAGAGCCAGGCCTTCGCCAATGGGGTCGTGCTCCTACGGTACGAGTCCGCCAACGCCAGCGACGGGTAATGGAGTTGTCCATCGGGCCGGGCGCGGGTAGGAAGGCCGCATGACTGGACTCGGTGCTGTGTTCCGGCCCCAACTGCCTCCCGAGCGGCTCCGCGCGATGGCGCGCCTCGCGGACGAGACGGGGCTGGAGGAGCTGTGGCTGTGGGAGGACTGTTTCCTGGAAGGGGGCGTCTCGGCGGCGTCGGCGGCTCTCGCCTGGACGGAGAGGGTGCGGGTGGGGGTCGGCCTGCTGCCGGTGCCGTTGCGGAACGTCGCCCTCACCGCGATGGAGACGGCCACGCTGCACCGGCTGTTCCCGGGCCGGGCGATCGTGGGCGTCGGGCACGGCGTACAGGACTGGATGGGGCAGGTCGGCGCGCGGGCCGAGTCGCCGCTGACGTTGTTGCGGGAGCATCTGGTGGCCCTGCGCGCGCTGCTCGGAGGGGAGCGGGTCACCATGGACGGCCGGTACGTCAGCCTGGACGACGTCGCGCTCGACTGGCCCCCGGCGGCTGCGGTCGAGGTCCTGGCCGGGGCCACCGGGCCACGCACCCTCCGCCTGTCCGGGGAGGCGGCGGACGGCACGATCCTCACGGCCGGTACGTCACCGGACGGTGTACGCCGGGCGCGTCGGCTCATCGACGAGGGGCGTGCGTCCGCCGGTCGGACTGATCCCCGCAAGATCGTTGTCTACCTCCTCACCGCCACCGGTCCCGACGGTCCCACCCGCCTCAAGGCCGAGCTCGACGCCGAGGGCCTGGCCTCCGTGCCCGACCTCGGGGTCGCGGGGGACGCCGGTGCGGTCGCCGAGGCCGCACAGCGCCTCGCCGACGCGGGCGCCGACACGGTGATCCTCCAGCCGACCGCCGACGAACCCGCCCCCGAGTCCTTCATCCGCTTCACGGCGGAGGAGGTACGGCCACTCGTGCCGTGAGGGCCCGGTGACCAGGGCCTGGCCACCGGGCCTGGCGGCCGGGGTTCGATTGTCAGGGGGCACTGTCAGTGCCCCCTGACACACTCGGCGCATGAGTGATGAGACGAGGGATAGGGACTACGGCAAGGACGTACAGGACGACCACGACGTACGGCTTCGGGGCGTGCGGGAGAGCGATCTTGAGCTGTTCCACGCGTATGAGAACGACGCGGAGGCGGTACGGCGGTCGAGATTCACGCCCCGGCCCCGCGAGGCCTTCATGACCCACTGGGCCACGAAGATCCTCGGCGACCGCACCGTCTTCGTCCGGACCGTCACGGTCGGCGGCGAACCGGCCGGCAGCATCGTCGCCTGGTGGGAGGAGGACGGCCGCCGCTTCCTCGGCTACTGGCTCGGCCGCCGCTACTGGGGCCGAGGCGTCGGCACGACCGCCCTGGCCCTCTTCCTCCAGCAGGAGAAACACCGCCCGCTCCACGCCGACCCGTTCAAGGGCAACACGGCGTCGGTGCGCCTCCTGGAGCACCACGGCTTCCGCCACGCCGACACGGTCCACCACGGCGAGGACGAACACGCGCTGCTCGTCCTCGACGACGTCAGACCGGCCGATGGTCCCCGGTAGACCCGCCGATCAGCGCCCGCAGGACGTCCATGTGGCCCACAGCCCCCGACATCCGCGAGCCCGATCGGTGACCGCCGCGTGACCTCCGGGCCCGCGTCACGCACGCGGGCCCATCGCAACCTTCTCGATCGCCAACTCTGTTGTGGACTGCAGCACTTGCCCCTCAGCGCTTGCCCCTCGGACTGTCGGCCCCTCGAACCCTCGGACGGAAACAGGCCGCTGCGCCCGCATGTGGCCCACAAGCGCGCCCGATGAGCGCCCGAAGCGCGATCCCCTCGCCCGTTGCCGCCCCGGACGAGTGGGACGATCAGCGTATGCAGGAGCTAATCGGGCGAGAGTGATTAGATGGTATTTAAGTCGCGAAAGTGTCTCCCTGGTCTCTCAATTCCGCCTCCAGGTCGCGCACGCGGTGTCCACATCGTTATCCGATGTGGCTCGCTTCGGGTTGCCCGGTCACGTAAGTTCAGACCAAGGTAATTCGCGTCAGCAAAGCTGCGCGGGCGGTGCCGCGCAGTGGAGGGGGCTGCGCGGTGCCGCGGCCGCAAGTCGGGTGTGAAGCCGGGACAGGCCGTACGGCCCGCGGGCCCGCACCTCGTCCCCCTGGCGCAGGCTGTCGTGCAGCGCGGCCTTCGGTGTCGGCCGGTGTCGGCGTCGGTGCCGACAATGGCGTCAAGCGTGCGTTCTTCGCCGGGGTCACCCGTGCGGGGGTGTGGTGGAGTGTCTCCCCGCGTGTCGCACAAGTGGGCCCAAATCCCCTGTATCCCTCCGGATGTCGCGCGATTCCTCTCGATTGCCTTGGAATCCGCCGTGATCCGGCCATGATTCCCCGTCGAATGAACCCATTCGACGCCACCCGGCCGTCGCCATCCGACTCCGGAGAGTAGTTTTGGCACGCCGATGCACGCAGCATCACTTACGAAGGGTTATGGTGGAAACCCCCCCTCGGGCCGGTCCGTCTCCCCCCCACGGACCGGCCCGTTTTTTCATGCGCCCACGGAACGTTTCGACGAGGACGCACCCCGGGGCCGCGCGAACCAACCGCACCTCCCAGCCGGGCCCAAGCCCCGCAGCGGTAGGCTTCGCCTCGGGGACCGGATCTGCACGGAGGGGCTGACAACACGTGAACCTGCGCGAAAACCTGCGCCGACTGCTGGTCAGGTTCTATGCACGCAGGGTGGAAGGCCACCTCGACCACACCCAGGTGCCCAAGCACATCGGCGTCATCATGGACGGCAACCGGCGCTGGGCGAGGGCGGCCGGGTCCACCGCCGCCCAGGGGCACCGGGCCGGAGCCGAGAAGATCGAGGAGTTTCTCGGCTGGTGCACCGAGACGGACGTCAAGGTCGTCACCCTGTGGCTGCTGTCCACGGACAACTTCGACCGGCCCGAGGAGGAACTGGTCCCGCTCCTCGGCATCATCGAGAACGTCGTCAGCTCCCTCGCCGCCGACGGCCGCTGGCGTGTGCACCACGTCGGCACCCTCGACCTGCTGCCCGCGCCGATGCAGACCGTGGTGAAGGAGGCCGAGGAGTCCACCGCGCACGTCGACGGGATAGTCGTCAACGTCGCCATCGGCTACGGCGGCCGCCAGGAGATCGCCGACGCCGTACGGTCGATGCTGCTCGACGCGGCAGAGAAGGGCACCCCGCTGGAGGACCTCGCCGAGGCCGTCGACATCGACCTGATCGGCAAGCACCTCTACACCGGCGACCAGCCCGACCCCGACCTCGTCATCCGCACCAGCGGCGAGCAGCGGCTGTCCGGGTTCATGCTGTGGCAGACCGCCCACTCCGAGTACTACTTCTGCGACGTCTACTGGCCGGCCTTCCGCAAGGTCGACTTCCTGCGCGCCCTGCGTGACTACGGGGCGCGACACCGCCGTTACGGGGGCTGACCCTCTGTGTCCGTTGCGGGCGCTGGCGCAATCTGTTACGTGACGTTGACGCTCCGTACCGCTGGCACTTCCGATGCGGTGCACATCACCCCTATTGGGGCGTAAGTAACGAGGAGTTCACCAGGGCGCCGTCGTACGGAATGGCATGGCGGCGCATGTTCGAGGGCATAAGGCAGTCAGGTCGACACCCGAACCACGGGTGTCGTATCTCAGCGGACGGCACGGGGCCGTTCGCCCGGGAGGCCCTTTGCACCAGCCCGACCGTGCGGTCACAGCACGGACGAAGCGGAGGGCCGGTCCGCGGCCCGCGCATGGCGGCCGACGACCGGTCCAGATCTCCTTCGTCGCTCCCCGACCTCATACGAGGGGGTACGTCCTTCCGTGGTGACCAGCACAAAGCGCCACAAGCCAGACCGGCGCACTTACGTCCTCGACACCAGCGTCCTGCTGGCCGACCCGAACGCCCTGATCCGCTTCGACGAGCACGAGGTCGTGCTCCCGATCGTCGTGGTCACGGAGTTGGAGGCCAAGCGGCACCATCCCGAACTCGGCTACTTCGCCCGGCAGGCGCTGCGCCTGCTCGACGACTACCGGGTGAGGTACGGCCGTCTCGATGCCCCCATTCCTATCGGGGAGTTGGGCGGGACGGTCCGTGTCGAGCTCAACCACTCGGACCCCAGCGTTCTGCCGACGGGCTACCGCCTGGGGGACAACGACTCCCGCATCCTCGCGGTCGCCCGCAATCTGCAGGCCGAGGGGTACGACGTCACCGTCGTATCGAAGGACCTGCCGCTCAGGATCAAGGCGTCCTCCGTGGGCCTCCTCGCCGAGGAGTACCGTGCGGAGCTCGCCATCACGGACTCCTCCGGCTGGACCGGAATGTCCGAAGTGACCCTGCCCGGCGAGCAGGTGGACGTCCTCTTCGAGGCGGGCACCGCCCATGTCCCCGAGGTCGCCGACCTCCCCGTGCACACCGGCCTGACGATCCAGTCGGAGCGCGGCAAGGCGCTGGGCCGTGTCACACCGGAGGGCAACGTCCGGCTCGTGCGCGGCGACCGGGAGGCGTTCGGCATCAAGGGCCGCAGCGCGGAGCAGCGGATCGCGCTCGATCTGCTCCTCGACCCGGACGTGGGCATCGTGTCGATGGGCGGCCGGGCCGGCACCGGCAAGTCGGCGCTCGCGCTGTGCGCGGGCCTGGAGGCCGTACTGGAACGGCGCCAGCACCAGAAGGTGATGGTCTTCCGCCCCCTGTACGCGGTGGGCGGACAGGAGCTCGGCTATCTGCCCGGCTCCGAGGCCGAGAAGATGAGCCCCTGGGCGCAGGCGGTCTTCGACACCCTCTCGGCGGTCACGTCCCGCGAGGTCATCGAGGAGGTCACCGCACGAGGGATGCTGGAGGTCCTTCCGCTCACCCACATCCGCGGTCGCTCGCTGCACGACGCGTTTGTGATCGTGGACGAGGCGCAGTCACTGGAGCGGAATGTTCTGCTGACCGTTCTGTCCCGGATCGGCGCGAATTCGCGGGTGATTCTCACACATGACGTGGCCCAACGGGACAATCTGCGGGTCGGCCGGTACGACGGTGTCGTCGCCGTGGTCGAGAAGCTGAAGGGGCATCCGCTCTTCGCGCATGTCACGCTGACCCGGTCCGAACGGTCCCAGATCGCGGCCCTTGTGACCGAAATGCTGGAGGACGGGCAGATCTGATCCCTGCCGGGTGATGGCTCCCAATAGGAGCCGGTTACCTGTCGGTTGGCGCCGTCCGGCAAAGGCGATGAGCCTAGCTGGGCGGCGCCTCGGCATGTGCGGGTTTCCGTGAATCCCCTGGGGCAAACGAGGTGTGAGCTTTCACACGTAACTCGGAATTGCCTCGCGGCGTCCAGGTGCGGCAGAGTCTCATTCCTGTCAGGCCCCGCATACGACACATCTGTACCCCTGGGGGTACCCCCACACTATTCGTAGTGGGGGAGGTACGGCACGACTTCAGGCACCACCGCCAACTGCATAGCGTTGTCGTATGCCGCCCGAGCACGACGCGGCGCTCCCGTCACGGGAGTTGCCCACCGGGCCCGTGCCTCCCGTGACCCCGCAGTTGGGAGGCCAGCGCCAGGGGCACGATTGCGTCCGCCAGGGTCACCGAAGCGGGCGATGCTGGAAGGAAACCGTGTGAGCCGGATTTCGGTACGGGGATTCGCAGTGGCCTCCGCCACCGCGGTCACCGCCGTCGGAAGCGTTGTCGGAGTTGCTTCGGGCAGCGCCGCGCAGCCGAACGACGACGCCGAGGCGACGGCAAGCGACTCGACGCTCCTCGCGGACATACCCGTCGGGCAGCAGGCCCGGGTACAGACCGTTTCCCTGACGCAGCAGGCCGACGCACAGGCCGTCGCCGCGGACACGAGCGCGAAGAAGAACGCCGAGGCAGCAGCCCGTAAGCAGGCCGCCAAGGACGCCATCGCCAAGAAGGAAGAGGCGGAGCGGGCGGAGCAGGAGCGCAAGGAGCGCGAGGCCGCCGAACTGGCCGCCAGCCGGTCCGCCACCCGCGACGCTTCCAGCTTCAACGTTCAGAGCTCGTACACGATCGCGGAAGTCCAGGAAATGGCACGCCAGATGGTCCCGGCGGACCAGTGGACGTGCTTCAGCGAGATCGTGCAGCGCGAGTCCAGCTGGAACTACACGGCCGCCAACCCCGCATCCGAGGCATACGGTCTCGTGCAGTCGAATCCGGGCTCCAAGATGGCCTCGGTCGCCCCGGACTGGCGGACCAACCCGGCCACCCAGATCCAGTGGGGCCTCAACTACATGAACGAGCGCTACGGCAGCCCGTGCGACGCGTGGAACTTCTGGACGGTCAACCACTACTACTGACCTGCTGAGGCACTACCACTGGCCTGCTGAGCCAAGGCGTCCTGCCCGGTCTCCGTCCGGTCCCTGTCCAGCCTCCGCCCGGCCACGTGATCTCAACCTTCTGAAGCCCTTCACCGTCCTTTGGTGAGGGGCTTCGGACATGTACGGTCGGAGCCGACGACTCCGGGGGGAGTGGTGGGGCGCAACGGGGGAGAAGGACGGATCATGTCGCGAGTGCCAGGATGGCTCGGCAGGGTGGGCGCCGGACTGACCGGATGGGGAAAGCGGTTGGAGGCGCGCCGCGCGCGGGCGGAGGCGCAGGACGACGACCACGACGAGCCTCCGGCTCCCGCCGAGGAGCAGGCGCCGTCGGCTCCCTCCCCCTCCGCTCCCCCCGCCCCGGTCGCCACTCGCTCCGATCCCGTCGAGGCCGTTCCGTGGGGTGTGCGGGTCGCCGCCGAGGCCGGCTGGCGGCTGCTCGTCCTCGCGGGCACCGTGTGGGTGCTGATGCGGGTCATCAGCGCCGTGCAGCTGATCGTGCTCTCCTTCGCCGCCGCGCTCCTCATCACCGCGCTGCTCCAGCCGACGGTGGCCCGGCTGACCCGGCACGGCATACCGCGCGGCCTGGCGACCGCGCTGACGGCGATCCTCGGCTTCGTCGTCATCGGGCTGATGGGCTGGTTCGTGACCTGGCAGGTCATGGAGAACATCGACAACCTCTCCGACCAGATCCAGGACGGCATCGACGAACTGCGCCGCTGGCTCCTCGACAGTCCCTTCCATGTCACCGAGGACCAGATCAACGACATCGCCCGGAACCTGCGTGAGGCGATCAGCGACAACACGGACGCGATCACCTCGGCGGGGCTGGAGGGTGTCACGGTCATCGTCGAGGCCCTGGCCGGCATTCTGCTGACGATGTTCTCGACGCTGTTCCTGCTGTACGACGGCAAGCGGATCTGGGAGTGGACGCTGAAGCTGGTGCCGGCGGCGGCGCGGCCCGGGGTTGCCGGGGCGGGGCCGCGGGCGTGGCGGACGCTGACGGCGTATGTGCGCGGGACGGTGGTGGTGGCGTTGATCGACGCCATCTTCATCGGCCTGGGGATCTACTTCCTGGACGTTCCGATGGCGGTCCCGCTGGCCGTGTTCATCTTCCTGTTCGCCTTCATCCCGCTGGTCGGTGCGGTGGTGTCGGGGGCGTTGGCGGTGGTCGTCGCGCTGGTGACGCAGGGGGTGTTCACGGCGGTCATGACGCTGGTCGTGGTGCTGGCGGTCCAGCAGATCGAGGGGCACATCCTTCAGCCGTTCATCCTGGGGCGCGCGGTCCGGATTCATCCGCTGGCGGTCGTTCTCGCGGTGGCCGCGGGTGGGCTGGTGGCGGGGATCGGCGGTGCGGTGGTGGCGGTGCCGTTGGTGGCGGTGACCAATACGGTGGTGGGCTATCTGCGGGCCCATTCCCATGAGGCGGCTCTTCGGCGGGCTCCGGTGCCTCGGGGGGCTACGGCGATGGGGGTGGCGCCGGTGGCTCCGCCGTCTTCGTCACCGTCTTCGGCGTCGTCGTCCTCGCCGCCGCCGTCGGATGCGCCGCCTTCGGCGTAGCCGGCCGGGGGTGCGCCCGGGGGTTTTCGCCCCCGCCGCCCCTACCCGTCCCATCCTCCAGGGGCTGCCGCCCCTTCGACCCCGCCTGGGGGCTGCGCCCCCGGACCTGCTGGGGGTGGGTGGGCCGGTTGCGGGTGGGTGGGGGTTGCTGTGGGTCGGCCT
>NZ_JBSFUU010000095.1:0-36985 GCF_053591955.1 Streptomyces sp. NPDC002845
CTGTTGAGTTCTCAAGGAACGAACGCTTCCTTCGTACTCACCCGAGAGACTCACTCTCGCGGCTTTCCTCCGGGCGCTTCCCTCCGGTCTTGCGTATCCGACTCTATCAGATCTTTTCTCGACCTGATCCCCAGTCAGCGGGGTTTGCTTTCCCGGCCGTTGGGCCGTTCCGACGAGTGAGACTTTAGCGGATTCCTGGCTCCCGACCTAATCGGGGGCTGCGCCCTTTCGAACGCGGATTCCTCATTTCGCAAATACGCATGCCAATGGCACGACGACGGAAGATCGCCGATTCTTGGGTGGTACTGCGGAATGGCTGTCCGGGGACCGACCGGAGTCGGCGCTCACGTCGGACAACTCGGAGAACAGTACGGACCGGGTCGGGGTGTGTCAACTTCGTGTCGAGGGGCGCCCCGGAGGCGTAGCCTGGTTCTTGTGACTACGCGTGCGTGTACCCAGCAGTGGTGGGCCGCCTGACGGCGGCCGGGTTCACGTATGCGCTCAACGGCCGCCGCTTCGGCGGCCGTTCTCGTATCTCCCTCCAGGAGGGGCGGCCGGCGGGCAGCGGCGGTCCTGACCGGGAGGTGGAGAGGGATGACGCGGGTCTTCAGTGGGGTCAAGCCGACAGGGCATCTGACGCTGGGGAACTACCTGGGAGCCGTACGGCGGTGGGCCGAGGTCGATCAGCACCGGACCGATGCGCTGTTCTGCATCGTCGATCTGCATGCGCTGACCGTGGACCACGATCCGGCGCGGGTGCGCAGGCTCAGTCGGCAGGCGGCGACGTTGTTGCTGGCGTCGGGGCTGGATCCGGAGCTGTGCACGGTCTTCGTACAGAGTCATGTGGATGAGCACGCGCGGTTGTCGTATGTGCTGGAGTGCGTGGCCACCGACGGGGAGATGCGGCGGATGATCCAGTACAAGGAGAAGGCGGCGCGGGAGCGGGGGCGGTCGGGTGGGGGTGTGCGGCTGTCGCTGTTGACGTATCCCGTGCTGATGGCGGCGGACATCCTGGCGTACGGGAGCGATGAGGTGCCGGTGGGGGACGACCAGGCGCAGCATGTGGAGCTGACGCGGGATCTGGCGGTGCGGTTCAACCAGCGGTACGGGCAGACCTTTGTGGTGCCGCGGGCGACCCATCCGAAGGTGGCGGCTCGGGTCATGAATCTGCAGGAGCCGAGGTCGAAGATGGGGAAGAGCGACGATGTCGGGCCGGGGGTCGTCTATCTGCTCGATGAGCCGGACGCGGTGCGGAAGAAGGTCATGCGGGCCGTGACCGACAGCGGACGGGACGTCGTGTACGACCGGGAGGGGCGGCCGGGGGTCTCGAATCTGCTGGAGATTCTCGCGGCCTGTGAGGGTGGGAACCCCGAGGAGCTGAGCGGTGTATATGAGTCGTACGGCGCTTTGAAGAAGGACACCGCCGAGGCTGTGGTCGAGTTCCTCAGGCCCGTACAGGAGAGGCACAAGGAGTTGTGCGCTGATCCTGCGTACGTGGAGGGGGTGTTGCGGAGGGGTGCGGAGAAGGCCAGAGAGATGGCGCGGCCGAGAGTGGACGCGGCGTATCGGGCGATCGGGTTGTTGCCGTCGGCGTGATGCGTGATGCGTGAGGTGTGACGGCTGATGCGGGCGGGCGGGTCTGCACTGCTTGAGGAGCCGGGGACGGGACGAGCGGGGTCCTGTCCCCGGCGGTGAGAGCGCTCAGCTGTTGTTGCCGGAGGCCAGTGCGCGGCTGCGGTCACGGGCGGCTTCGAGGGCTGCGATGAGGGCGGCTCGTACGCCGTGGTTCTCGAGTTCGCGGATGGCGTTGATCGTGGTGCCTGCGGGGGAGGTGACGTTCTCGCGGAGCCTGACCGGGTGTTCGCCGCTGTCCCGGAGCATCGTCGCCGCGCCGATCGCCGACTGGACGATCAGGTCGTGGGCCTTGTCCCGGGGCAGGCCGAGGAGGATGCCCGCGTCGGTCATGGCTTCGACCAGGTAGAAGAAGTACGCCGGGCCCGAGCCGGAGAGGGCGGTGCAGGCATCCTGCTGGGACTCGGGGACGCGGAGGGTCTTGCCCACGCCGCCGAAGATCTCCTCGGCGTGGGCGAGGTCGGCTTCGCCGGCGTGGCTGCCGGCGGAGATGACGGACATGGCCTCGTCGACGAGGGCGGGGGTGTTCGTCATGACGCGGACGACAGGGGTGCCCTGGGCGAGGCGGTCCTCGATGAAGGAGGTGGTGATGCCGGCGGCTCCGCTGATGACCAGGCGGTCGGCGGGGACGTGCGGGGCGAGTTCGTCGAGGAGGGCGCCCATGTCCTGCGGCTTGACCGTGAGGATGAGCGTGTCGGCGGTCTTGGCGGCCTCGGGGTTGGTGACCGGGGTGACTCCGTAGCGGGTGCGGAGTTCTTCGGCTCGTTCCGGGCGGCGGGCGGTGACCAGGAGGTCTGCCGGGGCCCAGCCGGCTCGGATCATTCCGCTGAGCAGGGCTTCGCCGATCTTTCCGGTGCCGAGGACTGCGACTTTCTGGGTCATGGCTGCGGGTGCCCTCCGGGGGTTCGTCGTCCTGGGGTCATCCTCGCACCGGGGTGGTGGGGGTGGGGTGGGGTGTCCGATGGGCGGACGGTGGGTTGGGCGGTGGGTTGGGCGGTTGATTGGTTGGTTCGGCTGGGGGTGGGGTGAGGGGTGTTTCGCCCCTCTGGCCATCCGGCCTGCGGCTATGTCGTTCGGCGGCGGAGGGTTGCCGCGCCCAGGGTGAGGACCAGGAGGGCACAGCCCGCGACGATCAGGATGTCGCGGAGGAAGGTGGCGGTCATGTCCGTGTGACGGAGGACCTCGTTCATGCCGTCGACGGCGTAGGACATGGGGAGGACGTTGGAGATGGCCTCCAGGACGGGGTGCATGTTCTCGCGGGGGGTGAAGAGGCCGCAGAGCAGGAGTTGGGGGAAGATCACGGCCGGCATGAACTGGACCGCCTGGAATTCGGAGGCGGCGAAGGCCGAGACGAAGAGGCCCAGGGCGGTGCCGAGCAGGGCGTCCAGGAGGGCTACGACCAGCAGGAGCCAGGGGGAGCCCGTTACGTCCAGGTCGAGGAACCAGAGGGCCAGGGCCGTGGCCAGGGAGGACTGGATGATCGCCAGGACGCCGAAGGCCAGGGCGTAGCCGGCGATGAGGTCGGCTTTGCCCAAGGGCATGGCCAGGAGGCGTTCGAGGGTGCCCGAGGTTCGTTCGCGGAGTGTGGCGATCGATGTCACCAGGAACATCGTGATGAGGGGGAAGATGCCCAGGAGCGATGCGCCGATGTTGTCGAAGGTGCGCGGGCTGCCGTCGAAGACGTAGCGAAGCAGGAGCAGCATCACGCACGGGACGAGGAGCATGAGCGCGATCGTGCGGGGGTCGTGGGCCAGCTGGCGCAGGACCCGGGCCGCCGTCGCCGTCGTTCGGGAGTAGTTGATCGCGCTGGGGCGGGGCGGGGCGGTGGGTGTGGGGGTCGTCGTATTCGTGGTGTTCTTCGTGTTCATCGGACGCTCTCCTTTCGTGCCGCGCCTGCTGCGATCGCCTCGTCGACCAGGCGCAGGAAGGCGGCCTCGACGGTCTCCGAGCCGGTACGGGTGCGCAGGGCGTCCGGGGTGTCGTCGGCGAGGATCTCGCCCTCGCGCATGAGGAGGAGGCGGTGGCAGCGCTCGGCCTCGTCCATGACGTGGGAGGAGATCAGGAGCGTTGCGCCGCGTTCGGCCGCGATGTCGTGGAAGAGGCTCCACAGGTCGCGGCGGAGGACCGGGTCGAGGCCGACGGTCGGTTCGTCGAGGACCAGGAGTTCGGGGGTGCCCAGGAGTGCCACCGCGAGGGAGACGCGGCTGCGCTGGCCGCCGGAGAGGTTGCCCGCGAGGGCGTCGGCGTGGGAGGTGAGGTCGACGTCGTCGATGGCCCGGGTCACGTTCTCGTGGCGGCGTTCGGCGGCGGCGCGGCCCGGGGCGAGGATCGCCGCGAAGTAGTCCAGGTTCTGGCGGATCGTCAGGTCGTCGTAGACGGACGGGGCCTGGGTGACGTAGCCGATGCGGGCGCGGAGCGTGGCGTCGCCGGCGGGGCGGCCGAGGACTTCCAGCGTGCCGGTGACCTTGGCCTGGGTGCCGACGATCGCGCGCATCAACGTGGACTTCCCGCAGCCCGAGGGGCCGAGGAGGCCGGTGATCTGGCCGGGTGGAACGGCGAAGTCGAGGTCCCGGAGGACCGTACGGGGGCCTCGCACGACTGTGAGGCCCTGGGCTCGGACGGTGGGGGCGTCCGAGTGGTCGGGAGGGGGGCTGGGGGGCGTTGCCGAGATATTCATCATGTGATGATTATTGCCCCTGTGGGGGTGTCGGCGTCAAGCGCGGAGGGCGCCACGGGCGCGGCGAATGGGGGCGCAGGGGCAGGGAACGCCGCGTGCGGGGTGCTCGGGGTGATTCCGGTGGCCGCGCCGGCCGGGGTGCTTGTGCACGCGAGGTGCGAGCTCGCGCCCGTACGGGAGGCGGTGGTGCCGGCCGGCGGCAAGACCGCGTCGGAGCCGAGCAATTTTCATGAGCATGTCAAAATGGCACGTGGTGCGGGCGACCGGCAACGCCGCGTTTCTGCTGTTGCCGAAGCTGCTGGGTGCGTTGCCGGGGGGGGGCCGAGGGTGGGGATGGGGTCAGGGGCGTATGGCCACCAGCAGGTCCACGTCGTAGACCTCCTCTATGAACCCGTCGGGGAAGAGCGTCAGCAGGTGGTTCCGCTCCTCGGTGAAGAAGGTGCTGGTGTTCTCCTCGCCGAGGACCAAGAAGGCCGAGTGGCTGGCGATATTGGCGAGGTGGGTGTCCAGGGGGACGCGGCGGCTCCAGCGGATCTGGCGGCGGGTGAAGTCCAGTTGGCCGGCGGTGTCCGCGAGCGCGGCCTGGGCGCCGCTGCAGTTCTTCTCGGCCGCTGCGTCCACGCCGAGGAAGCGATGGATGCGGGTGGCGGCCTCGGCGATCCAGGGGACGTCGAGGGCGTCCGTGTTCCACCACAGGGCGAGGGCGCCGCCCGGGCGCAGTACGCGGAGCGCCTCCGGCGTTGAGCGGGTGGGGTCGGTCCAGTGCCAGGACTGGGCGTAGGTGATGAAGTCGGCGGAGGTGTCGGCGAGCGGCAGGGCGTTGCCGTCGCCTCGGACGATCGGGACGGTGGGGAGGGTCTGGCGGAACTGAGCGGTCATGCCGTCGCCGGGGTCGACGGCTAGCGGGTCCGGGGAAGTGCGGGTGCGTTCCCGCGTCGTTCGGTGCGTGCTCTCGGCGTGCCGGACGAAGGTCCTCGTAGCGGAGCTACTTGGACCTTTGGCCGGTGCGGCGAGAGTGCGTGCCTGCACTTCCCCGGGGTCGCTTAGGACGTTTGCGCCGTGGTGGTGGAGGAGGGTGGTCGCGATGCCTGTGCCGGCGCCTACGTCGATGGTTCGGGCGCCGGTGAGGGGGCGGGCTGCCAGGTGTTCGAGCGTGGTGAGGAGTTCGGGTGGGTAGGAGGGGCGGTTCTTGGCGTACTGGGCTGCGGCGGTGTTGAAGGAGTGAGCGCGGGGTGCCTGCGGCGCGGTGGGGGGTCTATTCGCCATAGGGGTCTCTTTGTGGGTGGGTGCCGGTTTTGTTGCGGCCGGTCGCGCCCGCGCGGCGGAGCCGCACAATGTCACAGCCCCGCGCCCCTTCGGGGCGCGTGGTGGGTCGGGGCCGCGCCGGTACGTCACGCCCGTCGCGTGTGGACAGACGGCCCGGGGGTGGTGAGGGGGCTGTTGGTCGAGCCCTCTGTATGCGACGGGCGTTGACGTACCGGCGCGGCCCCTTCCGCCGTCGTGCGGGTGCGGGTGTCTTCAGGAGCAGCGCGGGGCCACGTAGCCGTCGCTGCCTGTGTAGACGTAGGCGTCCGAGACGTACTCGCCGTCGCCGATGTTGTCCCAGATCTTTGTCGTGCCGTAGGGGCCGGTGATGGTCTGGCCCGGGCGTTGGCAGTAGATCGGGACGCGGGCGCCCTCGGGGAGGACGCGGACGACGGGGTAGGTGGTGCTGGGACCGGAGCGGACGTTGAGGCGGACTCCTGGGGCTATCGGGTAGTAGCGCAGGGCCGCCGTCGTCGGCTCGTCGCCGCTCTCGGTCTCTTCTATGCGGTCAACACTCATCACAAAACCTCCCCCGTTGATCCCCATGACTGCCATGGGGTCCCGTTGATACCCCCGAAATGCGCCATGCACACATGTGCGTTCATCGCACGTGGGGGCCAGCAGGCCGCCTCGGTCTTGTGCAGGTCATCGACTAGGCTCCGAGCGTCGCGCGTGCGAACGAACAGCACGGGGGTGGGTCCATGGCGTCACAGCGGAACAGCGGGGCGGATTCGGAAGCGGAACTTCCCGAGTACGCCGGTCAGTACCGTCTGGAGTCGCGGCTGGGCTCGGGTGGCATGGGCGTGGTGCATCTGGCCAGTTCGACCTCGGGGCTGCGGCTGGCCGTCAAGGTGGTGCATGCCGAGTTCGCGAAGGACCCCGAGTTCAGGGGGCGCTTCCGGCAGGAGGTGGCTGCCGCGCGAAGGGTGAGCGGGGCGTTCACCGCACCCGTCGTCGACGCCGACCCGGAGGGCGAACGGCCGTGGATGGCCACGCTGTTCATCCCGGGGCCCACGCTCGCGGAGCAGGTGAAGCGGAACGGGCCGATGGCGCCGGCTCAGTTGCGCCGGCTGATGGCGGGGCTGGCTGAGGCGCTGCGTGACATCCACCGGGTGGGAGTCGTCCACCGGGATCTGAAGCCGAGCAATGTGCTGCTCGCCGAGGACGGCCCGAAGGTCATCGACTTCGGCATATCCCGGCCACGGGACAGCGAACTGCGGACCGAGACCGGCAAGTTGATCGGTACGCCGCCGTTCATGGCGCCCGAGCAGTTCCGGCGGCCGAGGGAGGTGGGACCCGCCGCCGACATCTTCGCGCTGGGTTCCGTGCTGGTGCACGCGGCGACCGGGCGCGGTCCCTTCGACTCGGACAGTCCGTACGTCGTCGCGTATCAGGTCGTGCACGACGAGCCCGACCTGACCGGAGTGCCGGAGAACCTCGCGCCGCTCGTCCTGCGCTGTCTCGCCAAGGAGCCCGAGGACCGGCCCACTCCGGACGAGCTGATGCGCGAACTGCGGTCCGTGGCGGCCTCGTACGACACCCAGGTTTTCATTCCCGCGCAGCGGGAGGACGACCCGGTGGTGCGGCGGGAGGAGAAGGCGGAGTCGGAGTTCTCGGAGGGGGGTCGGGCCGGGAAGCGGCTTCGCAGGCGGATGGTTCTTGTGGCCGGGGCGATCGTCCTGCTTGCGGGTGGGGCGTTCGCCTCCGTTCAGCTGGTCGGCGGTGACAGTGGCGGGGGTACGCCCCGGGGCGGCGGCGTGCGGTCCGCGCCGGCCGCCGGGCACGACGCGTGGGAGACCACGGTCGGTTCCAAGGGCGACGGCACACCTCAGTGCTCGTACGGGGCGGGGAAGTTGCTCTGCGCGCAGCCGGGGCTGGTCTCGGCCCTCGACCCGGACGACGGCAGGGTCCTGTGGCGGCACACCGTGGCCGAGAGCGATGTCGCCGATGTGCCGCCCGTGTTGTCGGGCGGGCTGGTTCACGTACTGACAGACCAGGGCAGACGTATGGAGGCGCTCGACCCCGCCACGGGCGACTCCCGGTGGGATCTGGACACGTCCGCCTATCGTGCCGTGCAACATGCGGGGGGCATGCTCCTGCTCACCGGGCTGGACGGGACGGTCACCGGCGTGGACGGCGCGTCGGGTGACACGAGGTGGGAGCACCGGATACCGGGCCAGCCCCTGCCGTCCTTCACGTCGTTCGGCGGTGACCGGCTGGCGTACGCGGCGAGCCCCGCCGACGACGGGTCGGGCACGCGCGTCACCGCGGTCGATCCGGACACGGGGGACGTGCGGTGGGACGCGCTGCTGGAGGGCACCCTGCGACCGGTCGGCAGCGACGGCGGCGCCCTCGTTCTCGCCCTGGTGGACAGCGTTTACGGCGACACGGCCGCTGTCGTTCACTACGACCCGGAGACCGAGGCGTCGTTCCGGGTGTCCCTGCCGGTCCGGCTCGAACAGGCCCGCGCCACCGTGCTGGGGGACCAGGTCTTCCTGATGGCCTCCGGCGGCACCCTGATGGCCGTCGACCTGGACGCCCGGGAGGAGCGGTGGCGCCTGGAGACAGCCGTGCTCCGGGGTTCCGCGCCCGTCACCGACGGCACGCACGTCTACTTCACCGCCCCCGACGGCCGGCTGCTCGGCGTGGACGCCCGCAAGGGGAAGCTCCTCGGGCAGACCTCGCCCCGGCTCGGCACCAACTCGGACCGGGTCGTGGCCGCGCTGCCCGACCCCGTGATCGTCGGCGACCGGGTCTGCACGAGCGCACCGGACGGGACCGTGTTCGGGGTGGACGGGCGTGACCCGTTCGGCTGGAGGGCGTAGACAACCTGACGTACACGATCTGACGTAGACGATCTGACTGGGGCAAGGAAGGAGGGGCCGCTCTCTCTGGAGAGAGCGGCCCCTCCTTCTTCGGGCTCAGCCCAGCTTGCTCACGTCCCGCACCGCGCCCTTGTCCGCGCTGGTCGCCATCGCGGCGTAGGCGCGCAGGGCGGCGGAGACCTTGCGGTCGCGGGAGGCGGGGGCGTAGGCGCCGTTCAGGGCCTCGCGGCGGGACGCCAGCTCGGAGTCGTCGACCAGTAGCTCGATCGAGCGGTTCGGGATGTCGATGCGGATGCGGTCGCCGTCCTGGACGAGGGCGATGGTGCCGCCGGACGCGGCCTCCGGGGAGGCGTGGCCGATGGAGAGGCCGGAGGTGCCGCCGGAGAAGCGGCCGTCGGTGATGAGGGCGCAGGTCTTGCCGAGGCCGCGGCCCTTGAGGTACGAGGTCGGGTAGAGCATCTCCTGCATGCCGGGGCCGCCCTTGGGGCCCTCGTAGCGGATGACGACGACGTCGCCGTCGGTGATGCGCTTGGTGAGGATCTTCTCGACTGCCTCTTCCTGCGACTCGCAGACGACCGCCGGGCCCTCGAAGGTCCAGATCGACTCGTCGACGCCCGCGGTCTTCACCACGCAGCCGTCGACCGCGAGGTTGCCCCTCAGGACCGCCAGGCCGCCGTCCTTCGAGTACGCGTGCTCGGCGCTGCGGATGCAGCCGTTCTCGGCGTCGTCGTCCAGGGCCTCCCAGCGCTCGGACTGGGAGAATGCCTCGGCGGAGCGGACGCAGCCCGGGGCCGCGTGCCACAGTTCCACCGCCTCCGGGGACGGGGAGCCGCCGCGCACGTCCCAGGTCTTCAGCCAGTCGGCGAGGGACGGGCTGTGGACCGAGTGGACATCCTCGTTGAGCAGGCCCGCGCGGTGGAGTTCGCCGAGGAGGGCGGGGATGCCGCCGGCGCGGTGCACGTCCTCCATGTAGTACGTGCGGTTCTTGGCCACGTTCGGCGCGACCTTCGCCAGGCAGGGGACCCGGCGCGAGACCGCGTCGATCTCGGTCAGGCCGAACGGGACGCCCGCCTCCTGGGCCGCGGCCAGCAGGTGCAGGATCGTGTTCGTGGAGCCGCCCATCGCGATGTCCAGCGCCATCGCGTTCTCGAAGGCCGCGAAGGAGGCGATGTTGAGCGGCAGGACCGTGTCGTCGTCCTGCTCGTAGTAGCGGCGGGTGATGTCCATGACCGTGCGGGCGGCGTCCTCGTACAGCGCCCGGCGGGCCGTGTGGGTGGCGAGCACCGAGCCGTTGCCGGGGAGGGACAGGCCGATCGCCTCGGTCAGGCAGTTCATCGAGTTGGCGGTGAACATGCCGGAGCAGGAGCCACAGGTCGGACAGGCGTTCTCCTCGATACGGAGGATGTCCTCGTCGGAGATCTTGTCGTTCACGGCGTCGGAGATCGCGTCGACCAGGTCGAGCGTACGCACCGTGCCGTCGACCAGGGTGGCCCGGCCGGACTCCATCGGGCCGCCGGAGACGAAGACCGTGGGGATGTTCAGGCGGAGGGCCGCCATCAGCATGCCCGGGGTGATCTTGTCGCAGTTGGAGATGCAGATCAGGGCGTCGGCGCAGTGGGCCTCGACCATGTACTCGACGCTGTCCGCGATCAGGTCGCGGGAGGGCAGGGAGTACAGCATTCCGCCGTGGCCCATCGCGATGCCGTCGTCCACGGCGATCGTGTTGAACTCGCGCGGGATGCCGCCGGCCTCGACGATCGCCTCGCTGACGATCCGGCCGACCGGCGCGAGGTGGGTGTGGCCCGGCACGAACTCCGTGAAGCTGTTGGCGACCGCGATGATCGGCTTGCGGCCGATGTCCGCACCGGGTACACCGGAGGCCCGCATAAGGGCGCGGGCGCCCGCCATGTTGCGGCCGTGGGTGACTGTGCGGGACCTCAGCTCGGGCATCGTCGCTCGCTCCTTCAGAGGGTTCTGATTGTGTCGAGCGTACGCCGGTGCTCCAGCACCCGGACACCTCGTCCGGGATACGGGACGTACATCTCGGTCAGCGGCCATCCGTACGAGTACGGGGCGAGCGTGCGCTCAGGGGTTCGTCAGATGTCCCTGTACGACGGGTGCCACGCGCGTGATGATCTGCTCCACGTCCGCCGAGGCCAGGGGCTCGATCTTGATGACGTAGCGGATCATCGCGATGCCCACGAGCTGGGCGGCCGCGAGTTCGACGCGCAGCTCCGCGTCCGGGGCGTCGAGCCGTCCGGCGATGCGGCGCAGGAGCTGGGAGGCGATGAGGCGGCGGAAGACGGCGGCCGCGGTCTCGTTGTTCACGGCGGAACGGACGATCGCGAGGAGTGGTGTACGGGTCGCCGGGTTCTCCCAGAGGCCGAGGATGACGCGGGTCATGCTCTCGCCCACGGTGTCGAGAGGGCCCTCGGCGACCGCGTCCCGCACCTTCAGGGCGGGCGCGAACGCCACCTCGACGGCCGCCTCGAAGACCTGCTCCTTGGTGCCGAAGTAGTGGTGCACGAGAGCCGAGTCGACCCCGGCGGCCTTGGCGATGCCGCGTACGGAGGTCTTGTCGTAGCCGCGCTCGGAGAACTCCTCGCGGGCGGCTTCGAGGATGAGGTCGCGGGTGGCGGGGGCGTCCGCGCTCTCCGTACGGGAGGGCCGTCCCCGGCGGCGGGGGGCGGGGCTCGGTGCGGTCACGGCCGGGGCACCCGCACCGCCGAGGCGAGGTGCAGCCGGGTGAACGCGAGGGCCTCCGCCAGGTCGGCCTCGCGCTCGGCGCCGGACATCGCGCGGCGGGTGTTGACCTCGATGACGACGTGCCCGTCGAACCCGGTCAGGGCGAGCCGTTCCAGCAGCTCGGCGCAGGGCTGGTTGCCCCGGCCCGGGACGAGGTGCTCGTCCTTCGCGGAGCCCCGGCCGTCGGCGAGGTGCACGTGGCCGAGCCGGTCGCCCATGCGGTCCACCATCTGCAGGGCGTCCGTGCGGGCGGTCGAGGCATGGCTGAGGTCGATCGTGAAGTGCCGGTAATCGTCCTTCGTCACGTCCCAGTCGGGGGCGTACGCCAGCATCTCGCGGTCGCGGTATCGCCAGGGGTACATGTTTTCGACAGCGAACCGTACGTCCGTCTCGTTCGCCATCCGCCAGATCCCGGCGACGAAGTCGCGCGCGTACTGGCGCTGCCAGCGGAACGGGGGGTGCACGACGACGGTGGTGGCGTCCAGCTTCTCGGCGGCCGCCTGGGCGCGCTGGAGCTTGGTCCAGGGGTCGGTGGACCATACCCGCTGGGTGATCAGCAGGCAGGGGGCGTGTACGGCGAGGATCGGGATCCGGTGGTAGTCGCTGAGCCTGCGCAGCGCCTCGATGTCCTGGCTGACCGGGTCGGTCCACACCATGACCTCGACGCCGTCGTACCCGAGGCGCGCGGCGATCTCGAAGGCCGTCGCCGTCGACTCCGGGTAGACGGAGGCCGTCGACAGGGCGACCTTCGCATCCGGGATGCGGACTGGTTCCACCACGAGGGACAGGTTACGGGGTGCGGTCGGGTGGTGGGCGGGGGTGGTGGGGCTTTGGCCGGGGGTGGTTGTCGGGCGGGGGTTCGTTGGGGTGCCTATTCGCCGTGGGAGGTTTTGGGTGTGGGCGCGTGCGGCTTGTATGGGGCTGGTCGCGCCCACGCGGCGGAGCCGCGTATGTCACAGCCCTGTGCCCCTACGGGGCGCTCGGCATGTGGTCCAGGCGCCTGAGGATTACGCCCTCCCGGAGTGCCCACGGACAGATCTCCAAGGTCTCCACCCCGAACAGGTCCATCGCGCCCTCCGCCACCAGCGCGCCCGCGAGGAGCTGCTCCGCGCGGCCCTCGGAGACGCCCGGGAGTTCCGCGCGCTCGGCGGTGGTCATGCCGGCGAGCTGGGGGACCCAGGCCTCCAGGGACTCCCGTTTCAGTTCGCGCTGGACGTAGAGGCCCTCGGCGGAGCGGGCGGCGCCGCCGATGCGGGCGAGCTGTTTGAAGGTCTTGGAGGTGGCGACGACGTGGTCGGGGGCGCCGAAGCGGCTGAACTCGCCGACCGTACGGGCGATCTGGGCCCGTACATGGCGGCGCAGGGCGCGGGCGGCGTCCGGGTCGGGCGGGTCGCCGGGGAGCCAGCCGGCGGTGAGGCGGCCGGCGCCGAGGGGGAGGGAGACGGCGGCGTCGGGTTCCTCGTCGATGCCGTACGCGATCTCCAGGGAGCCGCCGCCGATGTCGAGGACCAGCAGCTTCCCGGCCGACCAGCCGAACCAGCGGCGGGCGGCGAGGAAGGTCAGGCGGGCCTCCTCCTCGCCGGTGAGGACCTGGAGTTCGACGCCCGTTTCGGCCTTCACGCGCGCGAGGACGTCGTCGGCGTTGCCGGCCTCGCGGACCGCGGAGGTGGCGAAGGGCAGCACGTCCTCGACGCCCTTGTCCTCGGCGGCCTCCAGGGCGTCCCGGACGACCGCGATCAATTTGTCGACCCCTTCGGGGCCGATGGCTCCGGCCTCGTCGAGGAGTTGGGCAAGGCGCAGGTCCGCCTTGTGCGAGTGCGCGGGCAGGGGGCGCGCTCCCGGGTGTGCGTCCACCACCAGCAGATGCACCGTGTTCGATCCCACGTCGAGGACACCGAGTCTCATGGACGGAACGCTACTGCCAGCGGGGCCGTCCTCCGTCGTCGGTGCGGGCTTCGGCGCCTTACCCTGGACGGGTGCCAAAGACGAAAAAGGCAAAGGCCGACAAGTCGGCAGTGTCCGCCAAGGTCAAGAAGGTGAAGAAGGGCGCCCCGGGGTCCGGCTCGCCGGACGAGAAGGGGCTCGACTTCGCGCGGGCGTGGGTGGAGTTCCCGGATCCGGCGGACGACGAGCAGGTCTTCCGCTGCGATCTGACCTGGCTGACCTCCCGCTGGAACTGCGTCTTCGGCAGCGGCTGCCAGGGCATCCAGGCGGGCCGCGCCGACGACGGCTGCTGCACGCTGGGGGCGCACTTCTCGGACGAGGACGACGAGAAGCGGGTGGCCGAGCATGTGGCGAGGCTCACGCCGGAGCTCTGGCAGTTCCACGACGTGGGCATGGAGACCGGCTGGATCTCTCAGGACGAGGACGGTGAGCGGCAGACCCGTCCGTACCAGGGTTCGTGCATCTTCCAGAACCGGCCCGGTTTCGCGGGCGGCGCGGGCTGCTCGCTGCACATCCTGGCCCTGAGGGAGGACCGCGAGCCGCTGGAGACCAAGCCGGACGTCTGCTGGCAGCTTCCGGTGCGGCGGACGTACGACTGGATCGACCGGCCCGATGACACGCGGGTGCTCCAGGTGTCGATCGGTGAGTACGACCGCCGGGGCTGGGGTCCGGGCGGCCACGATCTGCACTGGTGGTGCACGTCGGCGACCTCGGCGCACGGCGCGGGCGAGCCGGTGTACGTGTCGTACCGGGCCGAGCTGACTGAGCTGATGGGCAAGGCGGGGTACGACCGCCTCGTCGAGTTGTGCGAGGAACGGCTCGCGGCGGGGCTGCCGCTGGTGGCACCGCATCCGGCCGATCCGACGGACTGAAGTAGTTCTACGGACTGAAGCAGTTCTACGGGCCGAAACGGTTCTGTCGTGGTGGGCGCGACCGGCCTGCTACGACGACAGGCTCGGGTCGCCGCTGTCGCCGGGCGGTGGCGTCGAGCCCTCGGGGGCCGAGGGGGTCGGCTCCGTGGGAGGCGGTGTGCTCGGGGGCGGGTCGGCGGACGGCGGCGGGGTGCTGGGCGGGGGCTCGGCGGTCGGGGGCGGGTTGCCGGGGTCGCTCGGGGTGGGCTGTGTGGGCCGGGGGCGCGTGTCGGGCGGTGTGGGGTGCGGGCGCGGTCCCGGGGCGGAGGGCGCGGGGGCGGTGCCGTACCCCTCGATGGTGACGGTGGTTCCGGTGGGTGTGATCGACACCCGCGCGTCCCAGTACCCGGAGGGCTCGCGCAGATGGTCGACGTACACCTTGATCGTCAACGATTCGCCGGGGCGCAGGGTTCCCGAGGACTGGCTGAAGTAGAGCCAGCCGGCGCCGGTGCGCGCGGCCCAGTGGAGGGAGGAACCGCCGGACGCGGTGAGGGTGATGAGGGTGGTGTCGCCGTTGTGTGCGGCGGTCACGTCGAGTTGTCCGGCGCCCCGGCCGGGGGTGCTGATGACCTCGACGGAGACGTCGGAGTCGTGCTTGCGTTTCCTGCTGAACGGGCCTTCTGGCCTGGTGCTGGCGTTCCCGGCGTTCTCGTAGCCGGGGGTGTCCTGGTCGCCGAGGGCGTCGGGGTCCTGGGCCTCGCTGGCGGTGGCCGAGCGGCCTTCGACGCCCTCGCCGGTCAGGGGGGCACCCCGGTAGGCGGCCCAGAGGGCGAGCACGGGGGCGGCGACGACGGTGGCGACGACGGTCGTCGTGACGGCACGCGCGCGTAGGCGGTCTCTTCGGGCGGCGTGGTCCTTGGGGTCCATCGGGAATCCGCGCCGGTCGAAGCGCGGAGCGTTGCCCCGCGCGCGTGGGGTGTGCGCCATGGCGATGTGCAGGGCCCCGCGCGGGGCTTCGAGGACGGGGAGCGCGGCGGGCGTGACGCTGGTGCCGGGCCACAGCCCCGGGATGGCGCGCTCGGCGGTGCGGCGGCAGCGGGGGCAGTCGTCCACGTGCCGGACCAGTTCGCGGCGGACGCCGGCGCTGAGGACGAGCTGATGGTCGCCGGTGAGCCGGGCGACGCTCGGGCAGGTGCCGGTCTCCACGACGGCGAGGGCGGCGCGGGTGCGCTCCACCTCGCAGGCGGCGGAGGCGAGCAGTTCGCGGGTGGAGGGGAGGTCCATGCCGAGCACGGCGGCGACCTCGTGGGCGCCGAGCTGGTGGCGTACGGCCAGTTCGAGGGCCTCGCGCTGCTCCGGTGTCGTACCGGCGGCCTCCGGCCAGGCCAGCAGGGCGAGTTCGCGCCGGCGCCGCGCCTGGACCTCCTCGGCGGCGGGGGATGCGCCGAGGGCCTGGGCGGCGCGGCGGTCGGCGGCCTTGTGCGCCTGTTTATCGCCCTCGTCGGGGCCGCCCTCTTTGGGGGCCGGGCGGCGACCGGCCGCGTGGGTCGCCTGGCGCCTGCGCCGGGCCTCGACGAGCTTGCGCAGACAGGCCCAGCGGGCGAGGGCGTACAGCCAGGCCCGGCGGTCGTCCGCGGACTCGGGGCCCCGGCGGCGGTCGGCGACCACGAGGACATCGCCCAGGGCCGCGGTGGCCGCGTCGTGGTCGCACAGGACGGACAGGCAGTAGGTGAACAGGCCGTCCAGATAGGGCTCGTAGCGCGCGGGCGGGCGCTGGACCAGGGTGCGGGTGTGCGCGCCACGCGGCGCGGCCCCACGCTTGCGCGCGTCGCCACGCGCCCGGTGTACGCCGGTGGCGCGGGTGGAGGTTTCCGGACTGCTGCTCATCACCCGTGCGACCGTAGGCGTCCTCCGGTGGCCCCTTCTCCCCCCTTGAGCACTTTTAATCCGTACGGGTGAAACGATCCCTCATAAGGGGACAGGAGCCCCTGGTTCCGCGACCGGTTCCCTACGGGTCCTGGCCGGAACAGGGGATTACGGACCATTTCATTATCACGTTGTGCATTCTGTTGACGGCCACGAGAAATACGCCCTACATTCCGGGGCCATGGCCTTACGCCCCCGCACACAACGCCGTCTCGGCGCCCGCGCCCTCGTCGCCCTGGCCACCGCCCTCACCCTCTCGCTGACCGCCGGAAGCGCGGCCGGCGCCGCTCCCCCGGCGGACGCCGCGTCCGCCGAGCGGCTCACCGGTACCCTCGCCGACGGCGCCACCTGGATCGCCGACGTCCCTCAGGACTGGAACGGCACCCTGATCCTGTTCAGCCACGGCTTCGGCATCACCACCGCCCAGAACGCCCCCTCCGAGGACGTACGCCTCCGCCTCCTCGAAGAGGGCTACGCGCTCACCGGCTCCTCGTACGACCCGAACGGCTCCCTGTGGGGTCTGGAGAGCGCCGAACGCGACCAGTTGGCGACGCTCGACGCCGTCACGGCGAAGATCGGCGAACCCGAACTCACCCTCTCCATGGGCCAGTCCATGGGCGGCCTCGTGGGCGCCCGGCTCGCCCGCGACGGCGCCGGCGGCATCGACGGCGGGCTCGGCCTGTGCGGCCTGGTGGCCGGCGCCAACGACCTGGAGAACTACCAGCTCGACGCCGAGTACACGATTGCCCGCCTGCTGCTGCCCGGCGTGCCGGTGAAGCTGGTCGGCTTCGCCTCCCGGGCCGAGGCGGCCGCCACCGCCCAGCAGCTCTCCGCCGCCGTCACCGCCGCCCAGGAGACCCCCGAGGGCCGGGCCCGCATCGCGCTCGCCGCCGCCTTCCTCAACCTGCCCGCGTGGGCGCCCGGCCAGGACCGGCCCGCCCCCGGCGACTGGGCGGGGCAGCAGGAGCAGCAGTACGCGTGGTTCGCGCAGGGCATCCTGTCCTTCATCGAGGTCGGCCGGTACGAGATCGAACAGTCCGTCGGCGGCAACAACTCCTGGAACCGTGGCGTCGACTACGCGCGCGTGCTGGCCGGTTCGACGCACGCCCGCCAGGTCCGGGCGCTCTACAGGTCGGCCGGTCTGGACCTGCGCGCCGACCTGCGCATCCTCACCGAGGGCGCCACGATCACCGCCGACCCGGAGGCGGTCCGTACGGCGGAGCGCACCTCGTCCGCCGGGCAGGGCCTGGCCGTACCGCTGCTCGACATCCACACCACCGCCGACAACCTCGTGCCGGTCGAGCAGGAGAACCGGTTCGCCGACCGGGTGCGCGCGTCCGGCGACGGGGCTCTGCTGCGGCAGGCGTACGTCGAACGCCAGGGCCACTGCGCCTTCACCACCGCCGAGACCGTCGCCGCCCTGCGTGCCCTCGAACACCGTGTCGGCACCGGCCGCTGGGGTGTCTCGGCGACACCGGCCGCGCTCCAGAAGGCCGCGCTCGAACTCGGCCCGGACGGAGCGGCGTACATCCCGTACCGGCCGGCGGAACTGACGGTGGGCCGCGCGCACGTGCCGTACGACCGCTCGTAAGAGCGGTCACTGATGCCCGGTGCCGTCCGGCTCTGTCCACGGGCGGCCCGCGGTGTCAGTGGGCTCGGTTACGGTTCGTGCATGGCTGCCCGTACGAAGACCACCAAGGACCGTCCGTCCTACCGCTGCACCGAGTGCGGCTGGCAGACGGCCAAGTGGCTCGGCCGCTGCCCCGAGTGCCAGGCATGGGGGACGGTCGAGGAGTACGGCACGCCCGCGGTCCGTACGACGGCACCGGGCCGCGTGACCACGTCCGCGGTGCCCATCGGCCAGGTCGACGGCCGCCAGGCCACCGCCCGCTCCACCGGCGTACCCGAGCTGGACCGCGTCCTCGGCGGCGGCCTCGTCCCCGGCGCGGTCGCCCTCCTCGCGGGCGAGCCCGGCGTCGGCAAGTCCACGCTCCTGCTGGACGTGGCGGCCAAGGCGGCCAGCGACGAGCACCGCACGCTGTACGTCACCGGGGAGGAGTCGGCGAGCCAGGTCCGCCTGCGCGCCGACCGCATCCACGCCCTCCACGACCACCTGTACCTGGCCGCGGAGACCGACCTCGCCGCCGTGCTCGGCCACTTGGACGCGGTCAAGCCGTCCCTGCTGATCCTCGACTCCGTACAGACCGTCGCCTCCCCTCAGATCGACGGCGCCCCCGGCGGCATGGCCCAGGTCCGCGAGGTCACCGGCGCCCTGATCCGCGCCTCCAAGGAACGCGGCATGTCCACCCTCCTCGTCGGCCACGTCACCAAGGACGGCGCGATCGCGGGCCCGCGCCTCCTGGAGCACCTCGTGGACGTGGTCCTGCACTTCGAGGGCGACCGCCACGCGCGCCTCCGCCTCGTACGGGGCGTCAAGAACCGTTACGGCACCACGGACGAGGTCGGCTGCTTCGAACTGCACGACGAGGGCATCACGGGCCTCACCGACCCCAGCGGCCTGTTCCTGACCCGCCGTGACGAGCCGGTGCCCGGCACCTGTCTGACGGTCACCCTGGAGGGCCGCCGCCCCCTGGTGGCCGAGGTCCAGGCGCTCACCGTGGACAGTCAGATCCCCTCCCCCCGCCGTACGACGTCCGGCCTGGAGACCTCCCGCGTCTCGATGATGCTCGCCGTCCTGGAGCAGCGCGGCCGGATCAGCGCCCTCGGGAAGCGGGACATCTACTCGGCGACGGTCGGCGGCGTGAAGCTCTCGGAGCCCGCAGCGGACCTCGCGATCGCGCTGGCGCTGGCCTCCGCCGCGAGCGACACCCCCCTGCCCAAGAACCTCGTGGCGATCGGCGAAGTGGGCCTCGCGGGGGAGGTCAGACGCGTCACGGGCGTCCAGCGTCGGCTCGCCGAAGCACACCGGCTCGGCTTCACCCACGCCCTCGTACCGGGCGATCCCGGAAAGATCCCGGCCGGCATGAAGGTCCTGGAAGTCGCCGACATGGGCGACGCCCTGCGCGTGCTGCCGAGGTCGCGTCGTCGAGAGGCCCCACGGGACGCGGAGGACCGCCGGTAGACTTTGCCCTGGTCTCGCCCGTCCGTACGAACCCCAGGTGCGAAACGGGAGCGCCCCAGAACCTGCGACCGGAGGAGTGCAGTGGCAGCCAACGACCGGGCAACGGCTCCCGGAAAGTCCGGTGGGAGTGCCGGTACCGATGGCCTGATGCGCGCCTCGCTGAGCGCTGTGGCACCCGGCACCGCCCTGCGCGACGGCCTTGAGCGTGTCCTGCGCGGCAACACCGGCGGACTCATCCTGCTCGGTTCCGACAAGACCGTCGAAGCGTTGTGCACGGGCGGTTTTGTCCTTGATGTCGAGTTCACCGCGACCCGGCTGCGCGAGCTGTGCAAGCTCGACGGAGGCATTGTCCTTTCTTCCGATTTGTCCAAGATTCTCCGAGCCGGTGTCCAGCTCGTACCCGACCCGACAATCCCCACCGAGGAGACCGGCACCCGGCACCGTACGGCCGACCGGGTGAGCAAGCAGGTCGGGTTCCCCGTCGTCTCCGTCTCCCAGTCCATGCGGCTCATCGCGCTGTACGTCGACGGACAGCGGCGCGTACTGGAGGACTCCGCCGCCATCCTGTCCCGCGCGAACCAGGCCCTCGCGACCCTGGAGCGGTACAAGCTCCGCCTGGACGAGGTCGCGGGAACGTTGTCAGCGCTGGAGATCGAGGACCTCGTGACGGTCCGGGACGTCTCGGCCGTGGCCCAGCGGCTGGAGATGGTCCGGCGCATCGCCACCGAGATCGCCGAGTACGTCGTCGAGCTGGGCACGGACGGGCGGCTGCTCGCCCTGCAGCTCGACGAGTTGATCGCCGGTGTCGAGCCCGAGCGGTCGCTTGTGGTCCGCGACTACGTTCCCGAACCCACGGCCAAACGATCCCGCACGGTCGACCAGGCACTGTCCGAACTCGACGCGCTCAGCCATGCCGAGCTGCTCGAACTCCCTACCGTGGCACGTGCGCTGGGCTATACCGGGTCGCCGGAGGGGATGGACTCCGCGGTTTCGCCCCGCGGGTTCCGGCTGTTGGCGAAGGTGCCGAGGTTGCCCGGGGCCATCATTGATCGGTTGGTGGAGCACTTCGGGGGGTTGCAGAAGTTGCTTGCCGCGAGTGTGGATGATCTCCAGACCGTGGATGGGGTTGGGGAGGCTCGGGCGCGGAGTGTGCGGGAAGGGTTGTCGCGGTTGGCGGAGTCCTCGATCTTGGAGAGGTACGTCTAGCCTGCGGCGCGGTGGGGGTGCCTCTTCGCCGTGGGGGTTCTTTTTGTGGGCGAGTGCGGCGTCGTGTGTGGCTGGTCGCGCCCGCGCGGCGGAGCCGCACAATGTCACAGCCCCGCGCCCCTTCGGGGCGCGTGGTGGGTCGGGGCCGCGCCGGTACGTCACGCCCGTCGCGTGTGGACAGACGGCCCGGGGGCGACAAGAGGGCGGGTTGGTCGAGCCCTCTGTACGCGACGGGCGTTGACGCACCGTCACGTCCCCTTCCGCCGTCGCGCGGGTGCGGGTCGTCAGTCCTTCGCCAGGACGAAGGAGGCCTGGGCCTTGGTGAAGCCTGTGGACTCGGCTTCCACGAGGTAGGTGCCTGCCGGGGCCTCGCCCGCTGGAGGGGTGGCGCACTCGGGGGCGCTGGGCTTGCGGTCCCACTCGATCGTGTAGGTGATGCGTTCGCCGGCGGGGACTCGGAAGAGGAGGCTGCCGGAACCTGAGGGGCAGTCGGCGGAGGACCAGAAGTCGTCGTCGTTGCCCGACTGGGTGATCGTCACCACGGCGGTCTTCGGGCCGAGGTCGACCTTGCAGTCGAAGGTGCCGGAGGCGTTGTTGGCGATCAGTTCGAGTGTGGGGTTCTCGCCGGGCTCGTACTCGTTGCTCATGCTCCGCAGCGACAAAGTGACCGTGCCCGCGGTGCAGTTGGGCAGGCTCGACCCGGCCGGGACCTGCTCGCCGGGGGCAGCACCGCCACCCTCACCGTCGTCCGTGCCGCCGGCACCCCCGGTACCGCCACTGGCCGACCCGCTGTCGGAGCCGCCGGCGTCCCCTCCGCCGGATCCAGCATCCGAACCGGAGCTGTCGCCGCCCTCACTGGACTCGTCGCGTCCGCCGGGGGCCTCGCTGATCGGGGGTTCGGAGCCGGAGTCGGACGGTCCCGGAGTGATGGAAGCGGTCGGGTTCTTGTCGTTGGACCCGTTCGCATTGTTGTTGCCGTTTCCACCACCGCTGATGACAACCCAGATGATCAGCAGTGCCAGCAGACCGAGGGTGGTCAGCAGAACGGCCCTCCGTCGCCAGTAGATGGAGGAGGGAAGCGGCCCGACCGGATTGCGCAGAGATCCCACGGCGCAAACTGTACGAGAGATCCGCCGCATCCTTTGCCCCACCCGCCGCCCCGAACCCCAACTTCACAGCGCGGAACAGCCAACGGTCGCACTACGTGACGGGACGACCTCGTCGTACACCGTCCGTGATCGCCAACTCCGGTACGGCCCGGTCCCGTTCGCACCCCTCACCACCCGCACCCGCGCGACGGCGGAAGGGGACGTGACGGTGCGTCAACGCCCGTCGCGTACAGAGGGCTCGACCAACCCGCCCTCTTGTCGCCTCCGGGCCGTCTGTCCACACGCGACGGGCGTGACGTACCGGCGCGGCCCCGACCCACCACGCGCCCCGAAGGGGCGCGGGGCTGTGACATTGTGCGGCTCCGCCGCGCGGGCGCGACCAGCCACACACGACGCCGCACTCGCCCACAAAAAGAACCCCCACGGCGAAGAGGCGCACCCCGCACCAAGCGGAGCGCCATGGCAGGATCGACAACGCCATGACTGCACCCACACACACCCAAAGCCGCCCCCCGCAGGGGGCCCTCCTGCACACCCCCGTCATCGCCTGGTTCGACGCGCACGCCCGCGACCTCCCCTGGCGCCGCCCCGACGCGGGCCCCTGGGGCGTGATGGTCAGCGAGTTCATGCTGCAGCAGACCCCGGTCAACCGCGTACTGCCGGTCTACGAGCAGTGGCTGGCCCGCTGGCCCCGCCCCGCGGACCTCGCCAAGGAAGCGCCGGGCGAGGCGGTCCGCGCCTGGGGCCGGCTCGGCTATCCGCGCCGCGCGCTACGGCTGCACGGCGCCGCGGTGGCCATAGCGGAACGGCACGGCGGAGACGTACCGACGGACCACGCGCAGCTGCTGGCGCTGCCGGGCATCGGGGAGTACACGGCGGCCGCGGTCGCCTCCTTCGCGTACGGCCAGCGGCACGCGGTGCTGGACACCAACGTGCGCCGGGTCTTCGCGCGCGCGGTGACCGGGGTGCAGTATCCGCCGAACGCCACGACGGCCGCCGAGCGCAAGCTCGCCCGCGCGCTGCTGCCGGAGGACGAACGGACGGCGTCCCGCTGGGCGGCGGCGTCCATGGAGTTGGGCGCGCTGGTGTGCACGGCGAAGAACGAGACGTGCCATCGCTGCCCGATCGCCGGGCAGTGCGCGTGGCGGCTGGCCGGGAAGCCGGCGCACGAGGGGCCGGCGCGCCGCGGCCAGGCGTACGCCGGTACCGACCGCCAGGTCCGCGGCAAGCTTCTCGCCGTACTGCGGGAGGCCGTCGGGCCCGTACCGCAGGCCGCGTTGGACCGGGTGTGGCACGAGCCCGTGCAGCGGGCGCGCGCCCTCGACGGGCTCGTGGCGGACGGTCTGGTGGAGCCGCTGCCGGGGGGGCTGTACCGACTGCCGCTGAGCTGACGTACAGACACCTCACAGGTTCACGGGCTTCCGTAACGCCGTTGGGTGGATACAAAACGCCCTATAACCGCCCCAATCAGCCCCTCGCCTTACCCCGTTCCTACTTCCGTTACACAACCGACGGACAGCCGAGCGTTCCCCGCAGGCCGGCTCGCACAGGCCCGTGACAACAGCTCCGTAGCTTCATTCCCGTACCGCACAACCGAGCGGAACGAAGCGGCAGAACCGACCGCGGGCATGGCAGGCGGGTCGGCAACGGGGAATGGAGGCGGTTGGCATGGCACACGGTGAGGTGCTCGAGTTCGAAGAGTACGTCCGCACCCGGCAGGACGCGCTGCTGCGCAGTGCCCGCCGGCTGGTCCCGGACCCTGTCGACGCCCAGGACCTGCTGCAGACGGCGCTGGCGCGGACGTACGGCCGCTGGGAGGGCATAGCGGACAAGCGGCTGGCGGACGCCTACCTGCGCCGGGTCATGATCAACACCCGGACCGAGTGGTGGCGGGCCCGGAAGCTGGAGGAGGTCCCGACCGAGCAGCTGCCGGAGGCCTGCATGGACGACGACGCCGCCGAACAGCACGCGGACCGCGCTCTGCTGATGGACATCATGAAGGTGCTGGCTCCCAAGCAGCGCAGCGTGGTCGTGCTGCGACACTGGGAGCAGATGTCCACGGAGGAGACGGCCGCCGCCCTCGGCATGTCGGCCGGTACGGTCAAGAGCACGCTGCACCGGGCGCTGGCCCGGCTCCGGGAGGAGCTGGAGAGCCGGGACGACGAGGAGCGCGCCGCCCGCGCGCTCGAACTGAACAAGGAGCGGGAGCGTTGCGCGGCCTGAGCACGCGGCACGGACAGGACCCGCCGAGGCGGTACACGCCACGGCCGGTCGGGTCCGGGCATGTCACGAAGGCGGCGATCACGGCAGTGGCCGTGATCGCCGCCCTCGGCCTTTCCGTGTCCGCCTGCGGCACGGGCGGAACCGGCGCCCGCGACGAGGGCCCGGCGCAGAACGACTCCCTGAACGCGGGCGCCGCGACACCCTCGGCATCGCCCTCCGAGAGCCGCATGAGCGTGGACGCGGTGGTCGAGATGGTCAAGGCGGACCAGGAGGCGAGCGAGCCGGTCAAGGACGACCTGCAGCCGTGCGTCGCCGGCCAGTACCCGGTCGACGTGTTCTACGGCAACATGACCGGCGGGACCTCGAACGACATCGTGGTGAACGTGATGACCTGCGCGGACGCCGTCGGTATCGCCTCGTACGTGTACCGCGAGGTGGGCGCGGAGTACCGGAATGTCTTCGCGGCCGAGGAGCCCCCGGTGTACGCGGAGATCGACCGGGGCGACCTGCTGGTCACTCAGCAGCTGTACGCCGAGGGCGATCCGGTCGCGTTGCCCTCCAGCGAGGACGTGATCACCTACCGCTGGACGGCGGACCGCTTCGTGGAGCAGACCCGCACGCACAACGACTACAACAACGCGGTCGGCGGCGCGGACACCCCGGTGCCCGTCCCCTCCGAACCCGACCCGGCCGAAGACTGAGAGCGACTGAGAGCAACGGATGGCAGAGCAGACCCATGTCCTGTTCGTCGAGGACGACGACGTCATCCGCGAGGCCACCCAGCTCGCGCTGGAGCGGGACGGCTTCGTGGTCACCGCGATGCCCGACGGCCTGTCGGGCCTGGAGGCGTTCCGCGCGGACCGCCCCGACATCGCGCTCCTGGATGTCATGGTGCCGGGCCTCGACGGGGTCTCGCTGTGCCGTCGTATCCGGGACGAGTCGACCGTGCCCGTGATCATGCTGTCCGCGCGCGCCGATTCGATCGACGTCGTCCTGGGCCTGGAGGCGGGCGCCGACGACTACGTCACCAAGCCGTTCGACGGTGCCGTGCTCGTGGCCCGTATCCGGGCGGTGCTGCGCCGCTTCGGGCACGCGAGCGGGGGTGCGGGTGCGGCCAAGGCGGAGGACGCCTCGTCCGGGGACGCCCAGGACGGCCGCGGTCTCCTCGTGTTCGGTGAGCTGGAGGTCGACACCGAGGGCATGGAGGTACGGCGGTCCGGGGAGCCGGTGGCGCTGACGCCGACCGAGATGCGGCTGCTGCTGGAGTTCTCGTCGGCGCCCGGCACGGTACTGTCCCGCGACAAGCTGCTCGAACGTGTGTGGGACTACGGCTGGGGTGGTGACACCCGGGTCGTCGACGTCCATGTGCAGCGGCTGCGTACGAAGATCGGCCAGGACCGGATCGAGACGGTCCGCGGCTTCGGCTACAAGTTGAAGGCCTGAGCGGGCCGGTATGCGGGGGAACGAGTGGAGCGGGCCGGAGTATCCGGCCGCGTGGGCGTCCGGCGATACGCGGGCAGGGGGTGAGCGGTCGGTGAGACGTCTGGTGGGGCGACTGGTCCGGGGCGACGAGGCGGGGCTCCGGACCGGTCTGAAGTGGAAGCTCAGTGCGGCGATCGCGCTGGTCGGCGCGCTGGTGGCGCTCGCGCTGAGCCTGGTCGTGCACAACGCGGCGCGCGTGTCGATGCTCGACAACGCGCGCGACCTGGCGGACGAGCGCATCCAGGTCGCCCAGCGCATGTACGAGTCGGGGCGGCAGCAGCGGTCCGGATTCTTCGGGACGGCGGTCGACGACCCCGGTATCCCGAGGGACCTGCTGAAGACGGTCTCGCAGGGCCGGCGGGGCACGTACGTCTCCGAGGACGACCAGGGTGTGACGGACATCTGGGCCGCGGTCCCGCTCAAGGACGGCCGTGTGCTGTCGCTGCACAGCGGGTTCACGGACCGCAGCGCGACGGTGCTGAAGGACCTCGACCAGGCCCTGATCATCGGTTCGATCGCGGTCGTCTTCGCCGGCTGCGCGCTCGGCGTGCTCATCGGCGGGCAGATGTCGCGCCGGCTGCGCAAGGCGGCCGCCGCCGCGAACCAGGTCGCCACGGGCGAGACGGACGTACGGGTGCAGGACGCCATCGGCGGAGTCGTACGCGACGAGACCGACGACCTCGCGCGGGCCGTGGACGCCATGGCGAGGACGCTCCAGCAGCGCATCGAGGCCGAGCGCCGGGTGACCGCGGACATCGCGCACGAGCTGCGTACGCCGGTGACCGGCCTGGTGACCGCGGCCGAGCTCCTGCCGCCCGGCCGCCCGACCGAGCTGGTCCGGGACCGGGCGCAGGCGATGCGCACGCTCGTCGAGGACGTCCTGGAAGTGGCCCGGCTCGACGGGGCCTCCGAGCGGGCCGAGCTGCAGGACATCCTGCTGGGCGAGTTCGTGACCCGGCGGGTGGCCGCCAAGGACGCGAACGTCGCGGTGCACGTCGTGCACGAGTCCGAGGTCACGACCGACCCGCGCCGCCTGGAGCGGGTCCTCTTCAACCTGCTCGCCAACGCCGCCAAGCACGGCAAGCCGCCGATCGAGGTGACCGTCGAGGGCCGGGTGATCCGGGTCCGCGACCATGGCCCCGGGTTCCCCGAGGACCTCCTCGCCGACGGGCCCCGCCGCTTCCGCACGGGTTCCTCCGACCGCGCCGGCCACGGCCACGGCCTGGGCCTGACCATCGCCGCGGGGCAGGCGCGGGTGCTGGGGGCTCGTCTGACCTTCCGCAACGTACGGCCGCCGGGTGCCCCCGACGACGTACCCGCCGAGGGCGCGGTGGCCGTCCTGTGGCTGCCGGAGCACGCCCCGACGAACACGGGGAGCTATCCGATGCTGCCGCCCGCGGCCAACTGACAGGGGGTTCCAGGGCGCGGGGCGGTGACATCAGCGGTTCCACCGCGAGGCGCGCTCAGCCACACACCCCGCACCACCCGCCCCCGGCCGGCGGGGTTGAAGGGGCGGAGCCCCTGGGGGATGGGACGGGTAGGGACGGCGGGGCGAAAACCCGAGGCGGTGGACGTCAGACGGCCTCGGCCACCACCTTCGCGCCCTCGCCCGGCGTAGCCGAACCCCCCGAACCGCCCCCCGCCGCCCCCTTCAGCGGAACCTCCTTCACGAACACCGCGGCCACCAGCGCGACCACAGCCACACTGGCCCCCAGCAGGAACGCGGCATGCGTCCCCGCCGACACCGCGTACTGGTATGCCTCCCGTGCCGCCTCCGGCAGCTTCGCCAGACTCGCCGCATCGAGCTGAGCCGACTGCCCGGTGGCCGCGGCCCCCAGCGCCCCGGCCCGCTCGGCCATCACGTCGTACACCCGGTTGTTGAACAGCGCCCCCATGATCGCGACCCCGAAGGACGACCCGAGCGTCCGGAAGAGAGTCGTGGACGAGGACGCGACCCCCATGTCCTTCATCTCGACACTGTTCTGCGCGACGAGCATGGTGATCTGCATCAGGCACCCCATCCCCGCGCCGAGCACGGCCATGAACACCCCGGACATCACCCGCGACGTCCCGGTGTCCATCTGCGCGAGCAGGAACAGCCCCACCACCATCAGCGCACTGCCCGCGACCGGAAACACCTTGTACCGCCCGGAGTTGGTGGTCACCCGCCCCGCCACCATCGACACGGCGAGCATCGCCCCGAGCATCGGCAGCAGCAGCAACCCGGAGTTGGTCGCGGACGCGCCCTGCACGGACTGCTGGTACAGCGGCAGGAAGAGCACGGCCCCGAACATCACGAACCCGGTGATGAACCCGATCACCGACATCAGCGAGAAGTTACGGCTCCGGAAGATGTGCGGCGGCATCACCGGTTCCGGCGCCCTCTTCTCCACAAACAGGAACCCCACGAGCGAGGCCACCCCGATCGCGATCAGCTCCATGATCACGGCCGACCCCCAGGCGTACTCGCTCCCGCCCCAGGTGGTGACCAGCACGATCGAGGTGATGCCCACGGTCAGCAGGGCGATGCCCAGGTAGTCGACGCGCGCCCGTTCCCCGGCACGCCGCTTCGGCAGATGCAGTACGACACTGACGGCGGCCAGCGCCACGGCCCCCAGCGGCAGGTTGATGTAGAAGGACCATCGCCAGCCCCAGTTGTCCGTGATGGTCCCGCCGACCAGCGGCCCGGCGATCATGGCGATGGCCATCACCCCGGCCATCATCCCCTGGTACTTGCCCCGCTCCCGCGGCGGAATCAGATCCCCGATGATCGCCATGACCCCGACCATCAACCCGCCGGCGCCGAGCCCCTGCACGGCCCGGAACCCGATCAACTGCCCCATGTCCTGCGCCATCCCGCTCAGCGCGGACCCGATCAGGAAGATCACGATCGAGGTCATGAAGGCACCCTTGCGCCCGTACATGTCCCCGACCTTGCCCCAGACGGGAGTCGAGGCGGCGGTCGCGAGCGTGTAGGCGGTCACCACCCACGCCAGATGCTCCAGCCCGCCCAGCTCACCCACGATCGTGGGCATGGCGGTCCCGATGATCATGTTGTCGAGCATCGCCAGCAACATCGCGATCATGAGCGCGAGCAGCACGACGCGCACACTGCGCGGCTGCTTCCCCTCGCCCACGGCGCCTATGGCGCCCACGCCGTCCGCGCCGCCACCACTGTCCGCCATCGTCCCCACTCCCACCTACGACTACTTACTTGCCGCCCGGCTAGTTGTCTACACTGGGGAACGTAAGCGCGTAACTAGCCGGTCGTCAAGTAAGTTTCCGCGGTCTTGACCGAGCACGGATCCGGGAGCGCGAGAAGTACGAGAAGGGGCGGCACCATGGACGGCACGAAGCACCAGCGCCGCGGGAACACCCGCCAGCGCATCCAGGACGTGGCCCTCGAACTCTTCTCCGAGCAGGGTTACGAGAAGACGTCGCTACGGGAGATCGCGGAGCACCTCGACGTCACCAAGGCCGCGCTCTACTACCACTTCAAGACCAAGGAAGACATCCTCATCAGCCTCTTCCAGGACCTGACGAGGCCCCTGGACGACCTGATCGAGTGGGCGGGCACACAGCCGCGCACCCTCGACACCAAGCAGGAGGTCCTGCGCCGCTACAGCGAGGCCCTCACCGACGCGGCCCCCCTGTTCCGCTTCATGCAGGAGAACCAGGCAGCGGTACGGGAGTTGAGCGTCGGCGAGACCTTCAAGGACCGCATGCTCCGGATGATCGACATCATCAAGGAACCCGACGCCCCGCTCACCGACCAGGTCCGCTGCGTCAGCGCACTCTTCACGATGCACGCCGGCATGTTCCTCCTCCGCGACCTCGAAGGCGATCCCGAGGACAAGCGCAAGGCCGCCCTGGAGGTCGCGGTCGACTTGGTTACGCGGGCGCACGGGGGTGGGGGGCAGGGGGTGCACTCGGACTGACGCCGCGGCGCCCGATGACACGGTTGGCGAATCCCGCCATGGCGCCCCGCCTGACAGGGGCGACGCGGCTGCGCATCATCCACGGACTCACAGCAGCGGCCTCCCTGCCCCCGGATCAGGCCGCACTTGTACGGTCGAGCGGACGCGGCCGGCACCCAGTTCGCACCACAGCAGCTTCCCGCTCCGCCCGAAGAGATGATCGCCACCGAGGGCCCAACCGCCCCAGTCGTCGGCGTACTGGCATACGAGGAAGAGACCGCGCCCGCTCTCGAAATCGGCCGGTGCGAGCGGATGGACACCGCCCGACCGGCGATCGAAGGGAGGCGGGATATGCGGATCGGTGTCCCACACACTCAGCCGCAGCCGCCCGCCGCCGAGAGTGCGCAGGCGGAGGGCAGAGGGCCCCTTGGAGTACTGGTAGGCGTTGGTGACCAACTCGGACGTCAGCAGTTCGGCGCAGTCGACCACTTGGGTCATGCCGTGCTCGGTGAGGACCGCACGAAGGGTTCGGCGGGCGATGCGTGCGGCGCGGGGGTCGTGGGGGAGGTGGAGGGCGTACGACCAGGAGTCGGGCGTCTCGGACGGGGGCGAGCAGGGCGGTACGGTGACCATGAACGGCTCCTGGAGTTGGTGGGGTTGGGGTAGCTCGACTTGGCAGGCCATGCGGTGGAAGGCCAGTCGAGCGGCTTGGAGTTCACCGTAGCTACAGCCGTAGGATGCGTACTACCGAATCTTCGGATGCATCCGCCTTTCCACCCGTGTGGGTGACGCATTTGGCAAGGAGTGGAAGAGCATGCCGCCACGGCAGATGCCCACAGCACGCCAGCTCCGTCTGGGGGTTGAACTGCGCAAACTGCGCGAGCGCGCCGGACTGACCGCCCGCGAGGCAGGCGAGATGATCGGCGCCAACCAGGCCCGCATCAGCAACATCGAAACCGGCCGATTCGGACTGAGCGAACAGCGCATCCGCACCCTTGCCGCCAACTACGACTGTCACGACGAAGACCTGATTCGTGCTCTCATCGCCATGGCCACGCATCGCAAGCGCGGCTGGTGGGAGGAGTACCGCGAGATGTTGTCCGCCTCGCAGCTCGATCTCGTCGAGTGCGAGCATCACGCGACCGCGATCGAGATGGCCAACTCACTGCACATTCCGGGCCTTTTGCAGACGATCGACTACACCCGCGCCCTCTTCCGCGGCACCGTGCCGCCCATGCCGCCCCCGGACGCCGAACATCGGGTCTCCTTCCGCATCAAGCGCCAGGAGGTCTTCCACCGGGAGCGTCCGACCCCGTTCAGCGCGGTCATCCACGAGGCCGCCCTGCGCATGAGGTTCGGCGGCCCCACCACCACCCGGGCTCAACTCCAACACCTCCTCGACATGAGCGAACGGGACCACATCACGCTCCGAGTGATCCCCTTCGCCGCCGAGGCACTCCCTGGCTCCGGGCAGTCTGTGAGCTACTTCAGCGGGCCGATGCCACAGCTCGACACGATCCAGCTGGACCAGTCGCACGGCGTCCTTCTCCTGGACGCAGCCGCTCAACTGGACAAGTACCGCCTCCTGCTCGACTCGATGAAGGCCGTTGCTCTCTCACCTGACAAGTCAAGCGAGCTGATCCATCAGATCGCCAAGGATCTCTGAAGGGAATCCGCCTCCATGCTGAAGTGGCAGAAGTCCACCTACTGCCCCGAGGGCAACAGTTGCCTAAATGTCGCCACGGCCCCCGACGGAACGATCCTCCTACGCGAAAGCGACACCCCCGAGGAGATCCTCTCCACAAGCCCCCGCCAACTCCACGCGCTGATATCCACCATGCGGGCCCGCCACGACAACCACCCACACCCCTGAACAACACCGAAGCCCCACCAGCGCACACCCTCGTGCTGGTGGGGCTCCCGCTCGCGTACCGGACCGTCAGGCGAGCTTGGCGAGCTGGGCGTCCACGACCTCGGCCGGAACCTCGAAGTCCTGACCTGCGCCTGCGGCAGTGAAGCTGACGGCGGTGAAGTACGCGAGGGTGCTGCCGTTGCGGACGACGACCACCTTCACCGGCAGCGTCTCGCCGTCCTGCTGCACGGTGGCGTCCACCGCGACCGCCTGGTCCGCCCCCTGTGGAGCGGTGCCCTCGGCAACCTTGGTCACCTTCTGCGCGGCACCGGCGACGGTTCCCGTGAAGCCCTTGGCGCACCCCTCGGCGGTCTCACCGAGGGAGTCCATCGCGGCCTGGGCGCCATCACCCTCGTAGGAGGCGAGACCTACCATCACCGTGGACACATTCATCGCCGCCACGACATCCTCGGCGTCCACCGCCGCCCCGGGGTCCGGCTGACTGATCGTCTGACGGTGCACCGTGGCGGCAGGCTCGCCGATGACCGTACCGGCCAGGGCGTACGCCAACGGAGCGCACGCCTCGTCGTCCACCTCCACGTCCGTCTGCTCAGCCCGCTCACCGGCCGAAGGCTCGCTCACCTTGTGCCCGTCGACGTCCCCCTCCTTCAGCGCCACCTCGGCAAGCTCAGCCGCCGACAGCACCGGAGTACTGCCCTCCTCGGCCACCGCCTCCGCCGAGGCACCCGCGCCCGACTCACCACTGCCGGAGTCCGACTCCGAGTCCGCACAACCGGCCAGCAGCGCCAACGACAGCACGGCGACACCGGAAACACAGGACCGGCGTATGACAGCTCTACTCACGTTCACTTTTCTCTCTTCGAAGATCCGCTGATCCCAGCGAATCGGTTGTACCCCACCCACGCGACGCCCCTACCGCACGTCGACCTCATCGCCGCCGAAAGCCTTGGCCTCCGCAGCTGAATTCCTGCAGCCCTCCGCCGCCCCACGCCACCCACCGACGTCTTCACGGCCAATTTAAGCAGCCAATGCCCGTAAATTTTCCACCCATGGAAAACTGAAGAATAATAGGCTAAATTGGACTGCCCACATAAAGAACGTGAGGCTGAAATTCAGCACCACATACCGGACATGATCCAACAAACTCATGGGCGCGAAGCCGTGCCGGAACGTCCCCCAGGAGCGGATTCCCCGTGTCGGCGACAATCCCAAAAAATTCCGCCCGACACGACCGGCACTGGAGGGTCATGTCGCCACCGGCCAGCGCGCCAGCGAAGTAGACATCGCAGGGCTTTCCTTCGATGATCTTCCTGTCGAGGTCATCCAAGTCAGTGCCATCGCTCCAATGCAGGAACAGCCTGACATGCTTTCCGCTGGGAAGGGGCACGGAAATGCGCCTCAAGCTGCTGGACTGAGAAATGAGCTGCCCCCAGACCTCATCTTGACCAGGAGACAGATCCCTGGCAGTCAACTCGCTCGACAAAGGGTAGTATTGCACTGGCAGTGCACCAAGAGTGATCTCCACGTACATTCTATAGCCTCATCGCTGCAACCATGTGCGGAATAAGCACCTCGGCTTCACCCGCACCTGGCAGAGTCTGCATTATCACCTGGCTTCGACGAACCGTCGCGGAGTAAAGAGTGCCGCCGAAACTTCGCGCCACGTTGATATCGGTGGTAAATGACATCAACGATCGACGGCCGATCTGGGAGATCTCCGTGCCAAATGCCCCATGGGCCTGTGCATAGTCATCTGCAGATCCCCAAGTAGCGAGTGCATCCGCATGAGCCTCCTCAGATGTAGCTGTTCAGCTGGGGTGACGGCGTGACCGACCTGTCACGCCGTCACCCCAGCTGAACAGCTACGCCTAAAACAGGGTCGATCCGTCGTATCGCGTAAAGGAATTTTCGAGGTAAGCAAAGGTAGTTGAGATCAACTCCGTGGAGAGTTGCCCTCGCACCCACGCGACCAGAAAATCACTACTCGACATGCGGAATACTTCCCAGTCTCCATCAAGGTCCTGAACGACTACCGGCCACTTACCGGCATCCTCTTCCCCATGAGCGACCCACCAATAGATGTATTCGCCATCGCCGGTACTCGCCCAAGTAATCAGCTTGTCGCGATCCACATCGAGCCATGACGGAATTTCCTCGCCGGCATCCCACAAAATCCGCAGCGCGTCTTCACGCTCAGCCACTCCAGCCACCAAGTCGTAGGGGCCACCATCGGTTCGAGGCGCATGAATCCAGATATGACGATCGAAGCTACCCCCTCCAAAGTTGCCGACCAGCTCACGATAATCAGAAGGCAGGGGGGAGTCGATCTGCTCAGTCACTTCGTCCCAGTCGACCTCGCATCGGACCATCGGATAGGACAAACCCGCCCAGTGTGCCAGTTCCGCTACGGACACCTCGATCACCTCTTCCTATTGACAATCGATACATCCAGACTGAACCCAAGATTCCCGCGCGCAGACAATGTCACGCCAAGAGGTATTGAACTGGTCCCCGAATAGATTGGCGTTGCCCTATACGAGACATTCTCTCCACCGCGGACAACATTACGAATCTGCAGCTCGAATGCTCGCATTACCGGCGAGTTTGCATAGGCGTGCATAGTTACGAAGTTCCGTCGGTCGTTATTCGCACCCCCCAACACTGCCGCGAGAAGATGCGCGCGATTATATCCCTGGCCGGATTCCCATCCAGCAGGATCGACAGAGGGGTTGGTTTTCCCGCCAATGCTGTCTTTGGTGAGCAAAGCTTCGACGCCCGTCGCTCGCCCATGCTCATCCAATTCCCCATAATTGGGGGTGCTGCAGTTGTGGACGAGGACCGGTGTGGCCCCCGCCAGCACATAGTACGTGTGCAGGTCGCTGACGGTGAGGTTGTGGACCGTGGCCTGGAGGGCCGTCCACCGCTCGACGGCGGTGACCTGGACGTAGGTGCCCGCGCCGGTCTGGAGCCACTGGCCGGACCGGATGTCGGTGGCGTCGATCCACTCGCCGAGTTCCGGGACCCAGAAGGGGTGGCCGTCGGTCGCAGTGACCTCGGCGGTCTGTGTGCCGTTGTCGCCGTCGGTGTCGATGGTGACCTTGACCAGGTGCTTGACGCCCTGCCCCTTGATCTCGGCAGTGACCGTCTCCATCCGGGTCTCGCCCGTCTCCGGGTCGGTGGCCAGGACCTGGTCGCCGTTCTTGACGTCCTTGATCGGCTTCGTCGAGCCGTCGGCCATCAACACCCGCGTGCCCGGCGTGAAGCTGTTGTCCACGTCCGGGCAGCCACCGCCGCCCGAACCGCCGTCAGACCCGCCTCCGGAATCACCCCCGGAGTCGTCCCTGCCCGACCCGCCCCGCGAGCCCCCCGACTTGCCCTCCGCCCGCCCGCCACCGGACGAACCCTTGGACTGGGCGCTCGTGCGGGCCTTCACCTGCGGCGCGTTACCCCTCGCGCCCTTGGAACCGGTATGGCTCTTCTTCTTCGCCGCCGCAGCAGCCGCCTTCGCCGCCGCTTTGGCCTTCCGCTTCGCCTCCGCCGCAGCCTCCTGCGCGGCCTTCTTCGCCTTGATCAGCGCAGCCTTCGCCGACCGGGCCGCCTTCAGCCCCGCCTGGGCGACCGCCTTCGCCGTCCGCCACGCCTTGACCGCGCTCAGCGTCGCCTCGAAGGCCCGCCACATCTTCTTGCCCTTGGAGAAGATGCTCGTCCAGGGGATCGCGTCCATCAGCAGGCTGCCGCACGCCCACAGGTCCCCCTGGGAGAAGCAGCCGACCACGTCGTTCCAGCCGATGAACTCCTTGAACACCGCCCAGCCGGTCGCCAGGATCACATCACCCATCGACACCGACAACGTCCGCTGATACTCCGCGATCTGCCTCTCCAGCGCCGCGATCGACGCATCGAAACTCGACGCCGTCGACGTCAGCCCGCTCGGGTCGGCGTGGGTGACCGGGTTGTTGTTCGCGTACGAATAGCCGTTCGCCTGGAGCGGGTCACTCTCGTCCAGTGAGCGACTCGGAAGCGGGAACGACCAGCTTGGTCCGCGGGTCGCCCTCCATGCAGTGAGCCTTTTCCATCCTCAGTCTGAGCTGGCCAGATGGAGGGTGAGGACGGCCTGGACGAGGCTCGTGATCCGGGTCGTCGAGCAGCGGAGCTTACGGAGGAGCCGCCAGGATTTGAGGGTAGCGATGGCTTGCTCGACCAGTGCCCGGACCTTCGCATGGGACCGATTGACGGCCTGCTGACCAGCGGAAAGGCTGTCCCACCGGCCGCGGTAAGGGAGACGGACCGTGCCGCCTGCACCCTGGTACCCCTTGTCCGCCCAGCAGTTGATGCCGGCCTCGGCGAGGGCGTCGATGATGCCGTGCTCGCGGGCGGCCCGAACGTCATGGACGGCACCGGCCAGGGCCGGTGAAGCCCACAGGAGACGACCCTTCGGGTCCGCTATGACCTGCACATTCATGCCGTGCTTCTTGTGTTTGCCCGAGTAGAAGGGACGGTCGGCGGCGATCCGGTCGATCGGCAGAAGCGTCCCGTCCAGGATCACAAACGCCTTCATCGACGCGGCCCGTACTGCTTCGGCGAGCGTGGGGGCGAGGGCGGCCAGGAGCTCGACGGCCTCGTTGACGTACCGGTAGACGGTTGTGGTGCCGACCCCGAAACCGGCCGCGAGCTGGGCATAGGGCTGGCCGTTGCGCAGGTGGGCGAGCGTGAGCAGGGCCTGCCGACCCGCACTCAGGCGCCGCCATCGGGTGCCGAGAGTGCGCCGACGTTCCCTCAGGCGGGCGGCGAGGAAGCGGAGGGCAGAGCTGGACACGTCGACGCCGGACGAGTAGACAAGCATGCGAAGCCTCTGGTGGAGACGGTTCTCTTGGTCGAAAACCCATCTACCAGGGGCTTCACCCGTCTGTCAGGCCAACTGCCCAGCTGACGCCGGAGGTTGGAAAGGGCTCAGTACGCGTTCCGAGTCAAGCGCACCTGGCCGCTCGCGTTCAGCCCCGATTGAGCTGAAACCACACCCCCTTCCCCACCTTCACCGGTGTGACCCCAAACCCATCCGCAAGCGAGGCCACCAGCAACAGCCCACGTCCGCCCTCCGCCTCCCTACCAACCCGCCCCTCCAAACAAGGCGGCAACACACTCCCGTCGTACACGGCGACCCGAACCCCTGACGCCTCAACGGTTGCTCTGAGGTGCACCTCGCCCCGGACATGCTGATGCACGTTGGTCACCAACTCGGAGGTGCACAGGGCGGCCGTGTCGGCGAGTTCCCCGAGCCCGTGGGTCTCCAGGGTGGACCGTACGAAGTCCCGACAGACCTTGGGCGAGGTCACGACGGCAGGGGTGAACAGGGTGTACGTGAGCGGAAGTTGCTGCATGGCTGACGCCTCCAGGACGCGAAGCGGCTGAATGCTGAACGTGGATCTCGGACTGCCCGAACGAACTCGTCGACGGGCACCGCTCGCGGTGGCTCTGCCGCCCCCATGGGAACGGGCTCGCCCGGTACGGGCCCGTGAATCCGGCGGTGCACTTCCGCGACGCGGCGCGCGTGTACGCATACGTCGACGGCGAGGCTTCCGACATCTCTGCGTGAGCGTCGCCGAACTCAACGTAGCGAATCAAGGGTGACTTGTTCAACCAAAACGCCAACCTCAGTAGACCTCCGCGTCACCGCAAGGGCAAACTGGCCCCCACCCGCGAAGGAGAGAGCCCGTTGGCATTGCGAACCACACCGACTGAGCGTCAGCTACGACTCGGTGCAGAGCTGCGGAAGTTGCGCGAGGCCGGCGGGCTGACCGTGAACGAGGCTGGAGCCGTCATCGGCATGGGCCGTGTGCACCTCACCCACGTGGAGAACGGCCGCACCGCGATCTCCGCCGAACGCATCCGTACGCTCTGCCGAACCTACGGGGGCACTAGTTCAACCTACGTCGAAGCGCTGGTGAGCCTGACGGAGGCGTCGGGCAAGGGGTGGTGGAGCGACTACCGGCGCCAACTGCCGACCTCGGCACTGGACTTGGCCGAGCTCGAAGCGGAGGCCACCTGGCTGCGGTCGTACGAGTCACTGTTCCTGCCGGGTCTGTTCCAGGTAGGGGGCTACACCCGCGCTATCTTCGAGGCCAGCGACGCCGTGAGCACCGGCGAGGAGATCGAGGCGGCGGTCCGTTTCCGCGGCGAGCGTCAGCGGG
>NZ_JBSFUU010000096.1:0-36009 GCF_053591955.1 Streptomyces sp. NPDC002845
AGAGACTCACTCTCGCGGCTTTCCTCCGGGCGCTTCCCTCCGGTCTTGCGTTTCCGACTCTATCAGATCCGCTTTCCGATCCGATTCCCTGTCGATGGGATTCCGCTTTCCAGGTTCCCGCTTTCGCGTTTCCCTTTCCAGCGGCTCCGACTTTATCAGAAGATTCTGAGTCGGAATTCCCGCTCCGTCCGGGAGGTGCTCCCTGATGCACGGAGCACTCGAGTTCCCCTTCGGCGGAGCCGTAAACGTACTGGAGCGGGGCGCCCCGATGCAAATCGAGGTGCCCCGCTCCGAGTTCACGCCTGCGGCAGGTCAGACCTCGACCACGACCGGCAGGATCATCGGGCGCCGGCGATAGGTGTCGGAGACCCACTTGCCCAGGGTACGGCGGACGAGTTGTTGCAGCTGGTGGGGCTCGACGACCCCGTCCTGGGCGGACCTCTCCAGGACTTCGGTGATCTTCGGGATGACCTCGGCGAAGGCGGAGTCCTCGATACCGGAGCCGCGAGCCTGCATGTGCGGGCCGCCGGTGATCTTTCCGGTGGAGGAGTCCACGACCACGAAGACCGAGATGATGCCCTCGTCACCGAGGATCTTGCGGTCCTTGAGCGCGGGCTCGCCCACATCACCGACCGAGAGGCCGTCGACGTACACGTAACCGGCCTGGACCTTGCCGGAGATCTTGGCCTTGCCCTCCACCAGGTCGACCACCACACCGTCCTCGGCGATGACGATGCGGTCGTGCGGGACGCCGGTCAGGGCGCCCAGCTCGGCGTTGGCGCGGAGGTGGCGCCACTCGCCGTGGACCGGCATCAGGTTGCGCGGCCTGCAGATGTTGTAGAAGTACAGCAGCTCGCCGGCCGAGGCGTGGCCCGAGACGTGCACCTTGGCGTTGCCCTTGTGGACGACGTTGGCGCCCCAGCGGGTCAGGCCGTTGATGACCCGGTACACCGCGTTCTCGTTGCCGGGGATCAGCGACGACGCCAGGATCACCGTGTCGCCCTGGACGATGCGGATCTGGTGGTCCCGGTTGGCCATGCGGGACAGGGCCGCCATCGGTTCGCCCTGCGAGCCCGTACAGACGAGCACGACCTCGTCGTCCGGCAGGTCGTCGAGCGTCTTGACGTCGACCACCAGGCCCGGCGGGACCTTCAGGTAGCCCAGGTCCCGCGCGATGCCCATGTTGCGGACCATCGAGCGGCCGACGAAGGCGACCCGGCGGCCGTACTCGTGCGCCGCGTCCAGGATCTGCTGGATGCGGTGGATGTGGCTGGCGAAGCTCGCCACGATGATCCGCTTGCGGGCGTTCGCGAAGACCTGGCGCAGGACGTTGGAGATGTCGCGCTCGGGCGGGACAAAGCCGGGGACCTCTGCGTTCGTCGAGTCGGCGAGGAGGAGGTCGATGCCTTCCTCGCTCAGCCGTGCGAACGCGTGTAGATCCGTCAGACGGTTGTCCAGCGGGAGCTGGTCCATCTTGAAGTCGCCTGTGTGGACCACCAGGCCCGCGGAGGTGCGGATGGCGACCGCGAGGGCGTCCGGGATGGAGTGGTTGACGGCGACGAACTCGCAGTCGAAGGGGCCGATGCGCTCGCGGTTCCCCTCGGCCACCTCAAGGGTGTACGGGCGGATGCGATGTTCCTGCAGCTTCGCCTCGATGAGGGCGAGGGTCAGCTTGGAGCCGATCAGCGGGATGTCCGGCTTCTCGCGCAGGAGGTACGGGACGCCGCCGATGTGGTCCTCGTGGCCGTGCGTCAGCACGATGCCCTCGATGTCGTCGAGGCGGTCCCTGATGGACGAGAAGTCCGGCAGGATCAGGTCGATTCCGGGCTGCTCCTCCTCGGGGAAGAGCACTCCACAGTCGACGATCAGCAGGCGGCCGCCGTGCTCGAAGACGGTCATGTTCCGGCCGATTTCACCGAGGCCGCCGAGCGGGGTGACCCGCAGGCCGCTCTCGGGGAGCATCGGCGGCGGGCCGAGTTCAGGATGCGGATGACTCAAAAGACTCTCCTCACCACACGCGCCACGTACCTGTAGGGCACGTGGCGCGCATGACGTTCGTGCAAAAGCAGTTATTGGTGGAGTGCAGGCGCCTTCGTCCTGCGTATTCAGTTGTGAAGTCCGATGTCAGAGCTGTACCCCGCCCGCGGCAAGATCGATCTTGAGCTGCTCGATCTCCTGGGGCGTGAGCTCGACCATGGGGGCGCGCAGGGGCCCGGCAGGCAGACCCTGCAGAGCGAGCGCCGCCTTGGTGGTCATCACGCCCTGGGTGCGGAACATGCCGGTGAAGACCGGGAGCAGCTTCTGGTGGATCTCGGTGGCCTTCTGTACGTCGCCGGAGGTGTACGCCTCGACGAGTGCGCGCAGCTCGGGGGTGACGACGTGGCCGACGACCGAGACGAAGCCGACCGCTCCCACGGAGAGCAGGGGCAGGTTCAGCATGTCGTCGCCGGAGTACCAGGCGAGGCCGGAGCGGGCGATGGCCCAGCCGGCGCGGCCTAGGTCGCCCTTGGCGTCCTTGTTGGCGACGATCCGCGGGTGCTCGGCGAGGCGGACGAGCGTCTCGGTGTTGATCGGGACGCCGCTGCGGCCGGGGATGTCGTAGAGCATGACCGGCAGCTCGGCGGCGTCGGCGACGGCCGTGAAGTGGCGGTACAGGCCCTCCTGCGGGGGCTTGTTGTAGTACGGCGTGACGACGAGCAGGCCGTGCGCGCCCACCTTCTCGGCGGCGCGGGCGAGCCCGATGCTGTGGTGGGTGTCGTTGGTGCCGACGCCGGCGACGATGTGGGCCCGGTCTCCGACTGCCTCCAGGACGGCTCGTACGAGGTCCGATTTCTCCGCGTCACTGGTGGTGGGGGACTCGCCGGTGGTGCCGTTGATGATCAGGCCGTCGTTGCCTGCGTCCACCAGGTGGGTGGCGAGCCGCTGTGCGCCGTCGAGGTCGAGTGCGCCGTCCGCCGTGAAGGGCGTGACCATGGCGGTGAGGACCCGCCCGAAGGGGGTCTGCGGAGTGGAGGTCGGAGCCATGGGTAACACGCTACTCGGTGCTCAGGGCGCGGTCTGCCCTCGGAGGAGGGGATAAGTCCGGACAAAGGTGGAGCCCGGCACTGCCTGCTCGGGGGTTCAAGCAGTGCCGGGTCCATTGATCAGGCTAGATGAACTTCGCGAAATGCCGCAATACGGACACTTCGCTCGACCGATGCGTACATCTGTGCCCCGGTGGAATACGGCTGTTCGCTACGGCGCAACCCGCCCGTTGGCGTTGAACGCGGCGTACGTGAGCGGCATGAGCCTGGCCCACTCGGCCTCCATCTTCTCGCCGACCATCTCGATCTCCCGCTGCGGGAAGGACGGGACCTTGGCGAGCTCGTGCTGGGTGCGCAGACCGAGGAAGTGCATCAGCGAGCGGGCGTTGCAGGTGGCGTACATCGAGGAGTAGAGGCCGACCGGGAGGACCGCGCGGGCCACCTCTCGGGCGACACCGGCGCCGAGCATCTCCTGGTACGCCTCGTACGCGTGCACGTACGAGTCATCCATCACGCGGCCGACCAGCTCCTGCTGGGCCTGGGTGCCCTCCACGAAGACGTACTTGCCGGGGCGGCCCTCCTGGACGAGCTTGCGGGACTCGTCGGGGACGTAGAAGACCGGCTGGAGTTCCCGGTAGCGACCGGACTCCTCGTTGTAGGAGTTGTGCACAACGATTCCGTCGGCGAGGAAGTTGTGCCAGGGGCCTTCCACGGAGAGGTCGTACGTCATCTCCTCGCCGTCTTCGTCGATCGCGAGGATGCGGTCCGGAACGGCTGTGGCGATCTTGCCTCCGCACTCGGCCAGGGCCTGCTCTCCGGTGCTCTTGACCGCATGGCAGGGCTCACAGGCAGGCGCGAGGTTCTTCTCGTCGAGGGCCTGGGTCAGGTTGCCCGCCACGGGAACGACATGGTCCAGGGCGAGTTCCTCGCGGGGGAAGTCCTTGCCGCACAGGTGGCAGGTGTCGATCTCCTTGATCAGGCGCTCCCGCTGCATGGAGGCCCACACACCGATGCCGCGCCGAAGGCTCGGCGGGATCAGTGCCTGTGACGGGCGCGGTGTCGTCCCCGCAGCCATGACCATGTCGCCGACGGCGAGTTCCCCGGCCTTGCACCAGCCCTCAGGGGTGAACACCGCGTGGTCGACGGTACAGCGGAGTGTCTTGCCGGATGCCGTAGTGATCTTGATCAGGGGCTTGATGCCGGACTGGATGACGTCGACGATCCTGGCCCTCTGTGCGAGCAGCGTCTCCTCGTCGTAGCAGCGGACGTGACCGCGACGCACCGATTCGAGCTTCCGCATCCGGGTACCGGGGTGCAGTTCCCGGAACTCCGCCACGGCGGACTCGGCTGCCTCGCGGCTCTCGTAGAGGCCCAGGTAGTGGTTCTCCTCACCGCGCCGGACCTGGGCCATCCACTTTCCGGCCCGGCTGTGCCAGGTCACGCCACCGGCGGAGTGCGGAAGCCGGTCTTCGACACCGAAATGCCAGAGCTCGTAGAGCTCGGCGATGGTACGCCGCCGAGGATTCCCGGCCTCGCTCTCCAGCGTGATCTCAGTGTCACCCGCGATGCACCAGCCCACGCGGTGGCGCATGAACTCGCGGAAGACGAAGATCGGGGCGCTGATGAAGAAGGTCATCGAGTTGTGTTCGAAGGGGCTGCCGTGCCGATCCCGCATCAGGTAGTTGATCAGACCCTTGGAGCGCTCCGGGTCCTTCTTCAGCTCGTCCAGAGACTGCTCGCCGGCGGTGGAGACGCGGGCGGCCCACAGCACGTCCGAATCGGCCGCGCTGTGCTTCACCAACTCGACGGTGACATCGCTGCGGAAACTGGGTTTGCGGTCGTCGGCCGGGGTGTCGGTCACGGCTCGGAAGGTCCTTCCCATCGCTGCTCTCGGGCGGCGCCCACTCTACGGCCCGGCACCGACAACGGGCGTTCGGTGGCGGGCTGCGACATTCTCTGCGTACTTCTGCGAAATCGATGAAACGGGTACTTCATGAGGGCCTCCCCCGCGCCCTTGGCCCCCCGGAGGTAGTGAGCGGGAACCCGGCTCGATAGCCTCACCCGGCAGTACCCATGCGTGGATGAGTGAGGACCAGCCGTGCCCCTGCCCTTCCTGACCGCGGACCGCACCTTCGACGAGCGGGCTGACGACCAGCCATTGCCGTACGACGACCGCGAACGCTGGCGGCGCCCCTACCGGCCCGGGCCGTGGCGGGTGGGCGCGGCGGCGCTCCTGCTGCTGCTCGCCTCGTACATCCTGTTCGCCGCGGTCATCATCGCGGCGACCGGCACCGTCGGCGCCGGCGCGATCTGCTTCGGGGCGGCGCTGTTCGTCATCGCCTGCGCCCTGCGGCTGCTGCGTGCGGGCACCTGGGTGAGCGCGCGGGGACTGCGGCAGGTGGGCTTCTTCAGCACGCGTACGGTGCCCTGGGAGCGGATCGTCACGGCTCGTACGGTCCAGCAGCCGGTGCGCTGGCTGGGGCTGCCGCGCACGGTGCAGGGGCAGGCGCTGGTCCTCGTCCGCAGGGACCGTGCCCCCGAGGACGTGTCCCCGCTGATGACCACGCACAACGCGGACTTCTTCGCACGTATGGAGGCCTTCGACCGGGCCGCGGACGCGGTGGAGGCGTGGGCCTCGGAGTACGGGCGGGTCTGAGCGGAGCAGCACGTTGGGGGCCGGTCCGTGTTCGTACGGACCGGCCCCCAACGTGTTGGAGCGGTGTCAGGCTGTCTGGACCGGTTTTCCGTCGTGCAGTGCTATCGCCCTCTGCATCGCCTTGCGGGCCCGGGGTGTGTCGCGGGCGTCGTGGTAGGCGACGGCGAGGCGGAACCAGCTGCGCCAGTCGTCGGGGGCGTCCTCGGTCTCGGCCTTGCGCCTGGCGAAGACCTCGTCGGCCGAGTCGCGGTCGATGCGGCCGCCCGGCGTGCGTTTCAGCTCGTCGACGGGCAGGCCGCCCTCGGCGTCGAGTTCGGCGGCGAGCTGGTTGGCCTTGCGGACGAACTGGGTGTTCTTCCACAGGAACCAGATGCCGATCACCGGCAGCACGAGCACCGCGACGCCGAAGGTGATCGTGACGGGCGTACCGACCTCTATGAGCATGACGCCGCGGCTGCCGACCAGGACGAAGTAGACGACCAGGACGGCGGCCGTGACGGCGTATGTGATCTTCGCTCGCATGTCGGTCAGCCCAGGTCGAGGAAGTGTTCCAGGCCGAAGGTGAGGCCCGGGGTGGTCACGACGCGGCGGGCGCCGAGCAGGATGCCCGGCATGAAGCTGCTGTGGTGGAGGGAGTCATGGCGGACGGTGAGCGTCTCGCCCTCGCCGCCGAGCAGGACCTCCTGGTGGGCGAGGAGACCCCGGAGGCGGACCGCGTGCACCGGAACCCCGTCGACGTTCGCGCCGCGGGCCCCGTCCAGAGCGGTCACCGTGGCGTCCGGCGCCGGGGCGGAGCCCGCCTTGGCCCGTGCCTCGGCGATGAGCTGAGCGGTGCGCGTGGCGGTGCCGCTGGGGGCGTCCACCTTGTTCGGGTGGTGCAGCTCGACGACCTCGACGGACTCGAAGTAGGGCGCCGCGATCTGCGCGAACTTCATGGTCAGCACGGCCCCGATGGAGAAGTTCGGCGCGATGAGCACGCCTGTCCGAGGGGACTGGGCCAGCCAGCCCTTCAGCTGCGCGAGGCGCTCGTCGGTCCAGCCCGTCGTCCCGACGACCGCGTGGATGCCGTGGCGTACGCAGTAGTCGAGGTTGTCCATGACCGAGGCGGGCGTGGTGAGTTCGACGGCGACCTGGGCGCCGGTCTCGGCCAGCGTCTGAAGATCGTCGCCCCGGCCGAGGGCGGCCACCAGTTCCATGTCCTCGGCCGCCTCGACGGCCCGTACCGCCTCTGATCCGATGCGGCCCTTGGCACCGAGGACCGCCACGCGCAGCTTGCTCATGTTCTTGCTTCCTTACCGGATACGGGGTTAGGCGACTTAGGCGACGGCTTCGTGCAGACGGGACGCCTGCTTGTCCTTCAGCGGGCCGATGACCGACAGCGAGGGCCGCTGCCCCAGGATGTCGCGGGCGACCGCGCGGACGTCGTCCGGAGTGACCATGGCTATCCGGGTCAGCATCTCGTCGACGGACATCTGCTCGCCCCAGCACAGCTCGCTCTTGCCGATACGGTTCATGAGCGCGCCGGTGTCCTCCAGGCCGAGGACCGTGGAGCCCCGCAGCTGGCCGATGGCCCGGTCGATCTCGTCGTCCGGCAGACCGTGCTCGGCGACCTGGTCGAGCTCGTCGCGGCAGATCTTCAGCACGTCGTGGACCTGGGACGGACGGCAGCCGGCGTAGACACCGAAGAGGCCGCAGTCGGCGAAGCCCGAGGTGTACGAGTACACGCTGTACGCCAGGCCGCGCTTCTCCCGGACCTCCTGGAAGAGGCGGGACGACATGCCGCCGCCGAGCGCGGTGTTGAGCACGCCGAGGGCCCAGCGGCGCTCGTCGGTGCGGGCGAGGCCGGGCATGCCGAGGACGACGTGCGCCTGCTCGGTCTTGCGGGCGAGGAGTTCGAGCCGGCCGGCCGTGCGGATGGTGCGCCGGCCGTCGCGCGGGGCGATCGGGCTGGCGTCCGGCCGCTTCAGGGCGCCCGCCTTCTCGAAGGCCGCGCGGACCTTTCGTACGACCTTGTTGTGGTCGACGTTGCCGGCGGCCGCGACCACGAGGTGGGTCGGGTCGTAGTGCTTCCTGTAGAAGCGGCGGATGCGGTCCGCGGTGAGGGCGTTGACCGTGTCGACCGTGCCGAGGACCGGGCGGCCGAGGGGGTTGTCGCCGAACATGGTGTGCGCGAACAGGTCGTGCACGCAGTCGCCCGGGTCGTCCTCGGTCATCGCGATCTCTTCGAGGATGGCGCCGCGCTCGACGTCGACGTCCTCTTCGAGGATCAGCGAGCCGGTGAGCATGTCGCAGACGACGTCGATGGCGAGCGGGAGGTCGGCGTCGAGCACGCGCGCGTAGTAGCACGTGTACTCCTTGGCCGTGAACGCGTTCATCTCGCCGCCGACCGCGTCGATCGCGGAGGAGATGTCCAGCGCGCTACGGCGTGACGTGCCCTTGAAGAGCAGGTGCTCCAGGTAGTGCGTGGCGCCGTTCAGGGACGGCGTCTCGTCGCGGGAGCCGACGTGCGCCCAGATGCCGAAGGTCGCGGAGCGTACGGACGGGAGGGTCTCCGTGACGATGCGCAGGCCGCCGGGGAGGGTGGTCTTGCGGACCGTGCCGATGCCGTTGGTGCCCTTGATCAGGGTTTGGGTACGGGCGACGGCCCGCGCCTCCGGGGAGGAGCGGGCCGTCGCCGTGGAGCTACGGGACGTCACTTGTCGGTGTCGTCCTTCTTCTCGTCGCCCTCTTCGCCCTCGATGACCGGGATCAGGGAGAGCTTGCCGCGGGAGTCGATCTCGGCGATCTCGACCTGGACCTTGTGGCCCACACCGAGGACGTCCTCGACGTTCTCCACGCGCTTGCCGCCGGCGAGCTTGCGGATCTGCGAGATGTGCAGCAGGCCGTCCTTGCCGGGGAGCAGCGAGACGAACGCGCCGAAGGTGGTCGTCTTGACGACCGTGCCCAGGTAGCGCTCGCCGACCTCCGGCATGGTCGGGTTGGCGATGCCGTTGATCGTGGTGCGGGCGGCCTCGGCGGACGGTCCGTCGACCGCGCCGATGTAGATCGTGCCGTCGTCCTCGATCGTGATGTCGGCGCCGGTGTCCTCCTGGATCTGGTTGATCATCTTGCCCTTGGGGCCGATGACCTCGCCGATCTTGTCCACGGGGATCTTCACGGTGATGATCCGCGGGGCGTTGGGGGACATCTCGTCCGGGGTGTCGATCGCTTCCATCATCACGTCGAGGATGTGGAGGCGGGCGTCACGGGCCTGCTTCAGGGCGGCGGCCAGGACGGAGGCCGGGATGCCGTCCAGCTTGGTGTCGAGCTGGAGGGCGGTCACGAACTCCTTCGTGCCGGCGACCTTGAAGTCCATGTCGCCGAACGCGTCCTCGGCGCCGAGGATGTCCGTCAGCGTCACGTAGTGCGTCTCGCCGTCGATCTCCTGGGAGATCAGACCCATGGCGATACCGGCGACCGGGGCCTTCAGCGGCACACCGGCGTTCAGCAGCGACATGGTGGAGGCACAGACCGAGCCCATGGACGTCGAGCCGTTGGAGCCGAGGGCCTCGGACACCTGACGGATCGCGTACGGGAACTCCTCGCGCGTCGGCAGCACCGGGAGGAGCGCGCGCTCGGCGAGGGCGCCGTGGCCGATCTCGCGGCGCTTCGGGGAGCCGACGCGGCCGGTCTCACCGGTGGAGTACGGCGGGAAGTTGTAGTTGTGCATGTAGCGCTTGCGGGTCACCGGGGAGAGGGTGTCCAGCATCTGCTCCATGCGGAGCATGTTCAGGGTGGTGACGCCCAGGATCTGGGTCTCGCCACGCTCGAACAGCGCGGAACCGTGGACCCGCGGGATGGCCTCGACCTCGGCGGCGAGGGTACGGATGTCCGTCACCCCACGGCCGTCGATGCGCTTCTTCTCCTTGATGACGCGCTCACGGACCAGGGTCTTGGTCAGCGAGCGGTACGCGGCGGAGATCTCCTTCTCGCGGCCCTCGAACTGCGGGAGCAGCTTCTCGGCGGCCAGGCCCTTGACGCGGTCCAGCTCGGTCTCGCGCTCCTGCTTGCCGGCGATGGTCAGCGCGGCGGCGAGCTCGTCCTTGACGGCGGTGGTGAGCGCCTCCAGGACGTCGTCCTGGTAGTCCAGGAAGATCGGGAACTCGGCGGTCGGCTTGGCGGCCTTCGCGGCGAGGTCGGCCTGGGCCTTGCACAGGACCTTGATGAAGGGCTTCGCGGCGTCCAGACCGGCGGCGACGACCTCCTCGGTGGGAGCCTCGACACCGCCCTTGACCAGCTGGATCGTCTGGTCGGTGGCCTCGGCCTCGACCATCATGATCGCGACGTCGCCGTCCTCAAGGGTGCGGCCCGCGACGACCATGTCGAAGACGGCGTCCTCAAGCTCGGTGTGCGTCGGGAACGCCACCCACTGGCCGCGGATCAGTGCGACGCGGACGCCGCCGATCGGGCCGGAGAAGGGCAGACCGGCCAGCTGCGTGGACGCGGACGCGGCGTTGATCGCCACAACGTCGTACAGGTGGTCGGGGTTGAGCGCCATGATCGTGGCGACGACCTGGATCTCGTTGCGCAGGCCCTTCTTGAAGGACGGGCGCAGCGGGCGGTCGATGAGGCGGCAGGTGAGGATGGCGTCCTCGGAGGGCCGGCCCTCACGGCGGAAGAAGGAACCGGGGATCTTCCCGGCCGCGTACATGCGCTCCTCGACGTCCACCGTCAGGGGGAAGAAGTCGAGCTGGTCCTTGGGGTTCTTGGAGGCGGTGGTGGCCGACAGCACCATGGTGTCGTCGTCCAGGTACGCCACGGCGGAACCGGCGGCCTGCCTGGCCAAGCGGCCCGTCTCGAAGCGGATCGTGCGGGTGCCGAAAGAGCCGTTGTCAATGACGGCCTCGGCGTAGTGGGTCTCGTTCTCCACCAGCGTTTTCTCCGTTACTTATCGTCTTTCGTCCCGTGGCTGCCCGTGTGGCAGGGGGACGGTGGCGGAGAAGCGCTCCGTCTTGTGCGGGCCGGTCTTCGATCGAAGCACCCGGGGCTCGCTTCCCCCCGGGGGCCACTACCGAGGACCGGCGGCGGCGAGGTGCGCTTCTCCTCGTTCGTTGTGCGTGACCCCGCCCGGTCCTGCCGGGCACCGGTCACACTGCGTCGTACGTCTTGTGTTGTGCTACCACACTACAAAGGGGCAGTGACAGTCCGCACGTTCCCGCACGTACAGCAAAAGGAGCGGCTCCCCATTCCGTGGGAACCGCTCCCTTCACGGCGTCTTACTTGGCGCCCGCCGCACCACGGCGGATGCCGAGGCGGTCGACCAGCGTACGGAAGCGCTGGATGTCCTTCTTGGCCAGGTACTGCAGCAGGCGGCGACGCTGGCCGACCAGGATCAGCAGACCACGGCGGGAGTGGTGGTCGTGCTTGTGGGTCTTGAGGTGCTCGGTCAGGTCGGAGATCCGACGCGACAGCAGGGCAACCTGGACCTCGGGGGAGCCGGTGTCGCCCTCCTTGGTACCGAACTCGGACATGATCTGCTTCTTCGTAGCGGCGTCGAGCGACACGCGTACTCCTCTTGAGTCTTCTTGATGCCACCGAGCGCCCCTGGTCTTCGTCTCAGGGGACCTTCCGTTACTCGGGAGGCGGGGATCCGCTGGGCGCGGCCTCCAGAGCCCTGAGGGGCGGTCCGGGGGCGCGTACACAAACGGCCGTCACACAGCGTACCAGGGCTGATGAGGGCTCGGTCCCGCCGGTTCCGTGCGCGGGGCTCGTACGAGGGTATGACCATTTGTTTCGTGGTACGCGCCACGGGCGAGCGCATAGGGTGACCGCACAGTTCGTGAACACGTGCAGTGCGCGGTTCGCACAGTGCGTGGTTCGTACATTTCGTGATGCGTACGTGGGGAAGGGGCCGCCTGGACATGGCCGGGGCAGAGGACAACGACGTCAAGGCGCGCAAGGAGCGCGAGAAGGACGAGCTGTACGCCCTCGACATCTCAGGGGTCGAGTGGCACAGCGCGCCCGGTACGGAGGAGCACGAGGAGCGGGTGGAGATCGCGTACCTCCCGGGGGGCGCGGTGGCCATGCGGTCGTCGCTCGACCCGGACACGGTGCTGCGCTACACCGAGGCCGAGTGGCGGGCCTTCGTTCTCGGGGCGCGGGACGGCGAGTTCGATCTGGAGCCGGCGCCGCACAACGGAGGGCTTGCGGCGGAGTAGTGGAGTAGGTGGAGCGGCGGAGCAGAAGCCGTAACGGTGAGGGACCGGCGCGCGGGGCGCGGCGGTCCCTCTTCCGTGTCCGTTGCGTTTCAGGAGCTTGTTTTGTCCACTTTGCTGTCCATGACTGGACGTTGCCACGTCACTTCTGGGCAGGCTGTGACGTACTGGACGGGCGCGCGGCTGTGGACGGGCCTGCCGCGGGGGTGGTTGTGGTGATTAGGCTGGGGTGGGGCGCGACGCCGGAACCTTGGGCGGAGTGATCGCACCCCTGGGGGAGAGCCGGGCGGATCAGAACCACTTCGGACGACGACAACGGTCGCCCCCGAAAGGCATGAGCCCAGCACGGCATGAGGGTGCTCGACCACACAGGAGGAATTGTGAACAGCGATCGGGACGGGATCCGCGGGGGCTGGGCCACACCCGGCGATGACCAGTCCGACGCGGAGTCCGCCGTCGAGACGACGGGCGAGTTCACCCTCGACTACGCGCCACCCGCTTGGTATACGCAGAACGCGTCGGGGAGTTCGACGGCGAGTTCGGGGCAAGAGGCTGCGGAGAGTTCCGCCGAGGCCGAGACCGAGGAGACTGAGGAAGCCGAGGGGGCCACGGCGTCCGAGGCCGGCTCGGACGCGGCCGCGGAGGATCCGGCCGGGCCTGGCGCCGCTGCTTCCGCGCCGGTTGCGCCCCCTGCGCCGATGGCACCGCCGGTTGCGCCGGTTACGCCGGTGGCTCCCGCCTCGGCCGAGGGGGCCGGGACCGGTACTCCTTCTGCGCCGCCGGCCGGGGGGCCCGTCGCCGTGCCCAGGCTTCCGGTGGGGAGCGGGTTCGAGCCGGCGTGGGGTACGCCGGGTGCGCCCGCGGCTCCGCCTGCCACGGATGCGGGGAGCCCGTCCGCCGTGCCGAACCTTCCTGTGGGGAACTGGACGCCTCCGGCTCCTCCGGCTGCACCAGCGGCTCCGGTTGCACCCGCCGAGGACGTGGAGGCGGACGACAGCCGCGACCTGGAGAGCGGCGCGACCATGCGGATCTCCCCTGTTGCCCTGAAGCGGGAGATCGCGGAGCGGACAACCGCGCCGGACGGGCCCGAGGACGAGGCCGACGCAGCCGAATCCGCCGCCGAGGAGGACTTCTCGGCGGGCGGTACGGATTCGGTGGACGGTACGGGTGACGGTGGTGACGCCCCGGAAGTCGAGGGCGCGATGCCCGAGTCGGCGGAGGTGGCGGAGGCCGACAGCGACGCCGATGACGTGGAAGACGCCGTGGCCGAGGAGACCGCCGAGGACGGCGACGCCTCCGATGCCGTAACCGTCGCGGATGACGTCGACATGGACAACTCCGGTGACTCGGACGACGGTTCGGACGACACTGCCGTGGCCGCCGAGGACGATGACGTCGAGGACGAGATCGTGGACGCCGAGATCGTGGACGACGAACCGCGGGACGCCGAGCCCGAGGACGCCGTGCCGAACTCCGACCCCGTACAGGACGCGCCTCCGGCCTGGGCACCGCCGCCGGTGCCGCAGGGCGGGCTTCCGCCGCTCCCGCCCGCGTACCAGCCCGCTGCGCCCGCACCCGCGGCCCAGTGGCCCGCCGCGACGCAGCCCGCCTCGGCCGAGGCCGAGCAGTCGGCCGCTCCGGCGCCGGCACAGCCGCCGGTACCGCCGTTCGGGCAGCCGCCTCAGCCGCAGGCTCCGCAGTCGTCGCCTCCGGCGTGGCCCGCCGCACCCGAGGCGCCGGCTCCGGCCTCCGCCGAAGAGCCCGCGCCCGCCGCGGAGTACCCGCTGCAGACGCCGCCGCAGGCCCCGGCTGCCGCTGAGCCGCCCCCTGCTCCGACTTCGCCTCCGGCCGGTGACGCTCCGGCTTCCACCGGGTCCGCCCAGGCGCAGCCCGGGAGTTACGGCTTCCCGCACCCCGCCGCTCCGGCCCAGCAGACTCCCGGGGCCGCCGCCCCGGCTCAGCAGGGCTACGGCTTCCCGTCGCCCGCGCCCAACGCCTCCGCGCAGAACGCCGGTTACGGCTCTCCCCAGCCCGGTGCTCCGGCCCAGGAGGCTCCCAAGCCCACGGCTCCGGCCCAGGGCTCCGGTTACGGCTTCCCGCAGCCCACCGCCCCCGCGACCCCGGCGGCCCCCGCCCAGGAAGCCCCCCAGCCTCCCGCCCAACCCCAGGGCTACGGCTTCCCGCCCCCGCAAGCTCCTGTCGCACCCAACACCCCCGCGCAGGGCCCGGGTTACGGCTTCCCACAACCCGCCCAGCCCACCGCCCAAGCTCCGGCCGACCAGGGTCAGACGCCCGCCCAGGACACCCCCAAGCCCACGGCTCCGCCCCAGAGCTACGGCTTCCCGCCCCCACAAGCCCCCGTCACACCCAACACCCCCGCGCAGGGCCCCGGCTACGGCTTCCCACAACCCTCCCAAGCCACCACGCCTGCCCAGGCCCCCCAGGACCAGGCGCCCGCCCAGGACGCGCCCAAGCCCACGGCTCCGGCACAGGGCTACGGCTTCCCGCCCCCGCCAACTCCTGTCGCACCCAACGCCCCCGCGCAGGGACCGGGTTACGGCTTCCCACAGCCCGCCGCCCAAGCTCCGGCCGAGCAAGGCCAGGCACCCGTCCAGGAAACCCCCAAGCCCCCCACTCCACCCCAGGGCTACGGCTTCCCGCACCCCGGCGCCCCCAACTCCCCCGCCCAGCCGGGCGGTTACGGTTTCCCCCAGCAGCCGCAGGCTCCCCAGCCACAGGCCCAGCCACAGCCACAGCCACAGACCCAACAGGCGGCACCCCCCGCACAGCCCGAGGCCCAGCCGCAACCGGCAGCGCCCCCCGCTCAGCCGCAGCCGCACCCCCAGCCCGACCCCCGGCAGCAGCCGCACCCCCAACCGCCCACCCAGTACCCCGTACCGGGCCAACCCGCCCCCCAGCCGCAGCCCCCTCACGGCGCCCAACAGCCCCCGGCCCCCGGAGCCCCCGGACAGGCACAGCCCCAGCCCCCGGTCGACCCGCGTACCGGTGCCGCCTGGCCGCAGCCCGTGCAGCACGATCAGCGGCAGCCCACCAACCCCGGTGCCGCGCCGCTCGGTTACACGGCTGCTGTGGAGCTGTCGTCCGACCGGCTGCTCAACAGCAAGAAGCAGAAGGCGAAGAGCAGCCGTCCGGCGGCCGGAGGCCGGTTCAAGATCGGTGGGAAGAAGGAAGAGGCCGAGCGGCAGCGGAAGCTGGAGCTGATCCGGACGCCGGTGCTGTCGTGCTACCGCATCGCCGTCATCAGCCTCAAGGGCGGCGTGGGCAAGACGACCACGACCACCGCCCTCGGCTCCACGCTCGCCACCGAACGGCAGGACAAGATCCTCGCGATCGACGCCAACCCGGACGCCGGTACGCTCGGCCGCCGCGTCCGCCGTGAGACCGGCGCCACCATCCGTGACCTCGTCCAGGCGATCCCGTACCTCAACTCGTACATGGATATCCGGCGGTTCACGTCCCAGGCGCCGTCCGGTCTCGAGATCATCGCCAACGACGTCGACCCGGCCGTCTCGACCACCTTCAACGACGAGGACTACCGGCGCGCCATCGACGTGCTCGGGAAGCAGTACCCGGTCATCCTCACCGACTCGGGTACCGGTCTGCTCTACAGCGCCATGCGTGGCGTACTCGACCTCGCCGACCAGCTCATCATCATCTCGACGCCGTCCGTGGACGGTGCGAGCAGCGCCAGCACGACGCTGGACTGGCTGTCCGCGCACGGGTACGCGGATCTCGTCTCGCGGTCCCTCACCGTCATCTCCGGGGTACGCGAGACCGGCAAGATGATCAAGGTGGACGACATCGTCGCCCACTTCGAGACGCGCTGCCGGGGTGTCGTCGTGGTCCCCTTCGACGAGCACCTGGCCGCCGGTGCCGAGGTCAACCTCGACATGATGCGTCCGAAGGTGCGGGAGGCGTACTTCAACCTCGCGGCGCTGGTCGCCGAGGACTTCGTCCGGCACCAGCAGATGCACGGGCTGTGGACGTCGGACGGCAACCCGCCGCCGGTCGCCGCCCCGCCGCTGCCGGGCCAGCACCTCCCCGGCCAGCCACCCGTGCCGGGCGCCCAGGGCCAGCCACCGGTCCCGGGTCAGCCCTACCCCCAGCACCCACAGCAAGGCCAGCCCCCGCAGCAGCCGTACCCGTACCCCCAGCCGGGCCAGGCCCAGCCTCAGCCCCCGGCCCAGCCCGGTCAGCCGTACCCGCAGCCGGGCCCGGGCCAGCCCTACCAGCCCGGTCAGCCCTACCCACCGCATCCGGGCCAGGCCCAGCAGCAGCCCCCGCCGGCACCCCCGCAGCAGTAGCAACAACAACGGCAAAGGGCCCGCACCGTTCACCAACGGTGCGGGCCGTTCGTACGAACGAAGCGAACGGAACGTACGTACGAGGCTCTTACTTCCCCTCGTACTCCGCGATCAGCTCCCGGCACCGCTTCACATCGTCCCCCATCGCCTCCAGCAAGGCCTCCAGCGAGTCGAACTTCGCCTGGCCCCGCACGAAGGCCAGGAAGTCGACGGCGACGTGCAGGCCGTACAGGTCGAGGCCGACCCGGTCGATGGCGTACGCCTCCACCGTCCGTTCGGTTCCGTCGAACTGGGGGTTGGTTCCGACGGAGATCGCCGCGGGCATCGCCTCGCCGTCGACGTGCAGCCAGCCGGCGTACACGCCGTCGGCCGGGATGGCGGTGTGCGGGAGGGTCTCCACGTTGGCGGTGGGGAAGCCGAGTTCCCGTCCTCGCTGGGCGCCGCGGACGACGACGCCCTCGACGCGGTGCGGGCGTCCGAGGATCTCGTGCGCGCCCTCGACGTCCCCCTCGGCGATCAGTCGCCGGGTGAGGGTGGAGGAGAAGGGTTCGCCGCCGCCCGCCTCGCCGGACACGTAGAGGTCGACGATCTCGACCTCGAAGTCGTACGTCTTGCCCTGCTCGGCCAGGAACGCCACGTCGCCGGCGGCCCGGTGGCCGAAGCGGAAGTTGGGGCCCTCGACGACGGCCTTGGCGTGCAGCTTGTCGACCAGGACCTTGACGACGAAGTCGGCGGGCGAGAGGCGGGAGAACTCCGTGGTGAAGGGGAGGATGAGGACGGCGTCCACGCCCAGCTCGCCCATCAGTTCGGCGCGGCGGTGGTGCGGGGCGAGCAGCGGGGGGTGGCTGCCGGGGCGGACGACCTCGCTGGGGTGCGGGTCGAAGGTGACGACCACGGCGGGGACGCCCAGCTCGCGGGCGCGGTCCACGGCATGCCGGATGATCAGCTGGTGCCCTCGGTGCACCCCGTCGTAGGAGCCGATGGTGACGACGCTGCGCCCCCAGTCCTGGGGGATGTCCTCCAAGCCACGCCAGCGCTGCACTGTGACTGCTCCTTGTCGAACGTCGAACCCGTGTCCGTGTTGCCTCGTACGCAGGTCTAAGGGTGCCATGCCGGGTGCCCACGGATCGCATCGGCATCGGGGCTGTGACCGGAGGCACGTGGAAGCGCGTGTACCCACGCGGGTCACGCCGGGACCCGTACCCCCGCGAGGTTCTCGATCATCCGCCGGGCGCTCGGGCCGACCACCGCGGCCCAGTCCTCCGGCGTCTCGCTCAGCCAGCCCGCCACCCGTGCGGCGAAGCCCGGGACATGGCGGGCCAGGTCGACGAGGCCCCAGTCGAAGCCGGTGGCCCCTTCGGGCGTACGGACGAGGAGCAGGCCCACGCCGCGCACCAGTTCCCTGGCGTCGTCACCGGCCCCGCGGGTGGCGGCGGCGCGGAGCAGGGCGTCCAGTACGGACGGGTCCCTCTCGGTCGCCATCAGCAGGTCCAGCAGCTCGCGCCGCAGCTCGCGGGACTCCGGGGTGCCGGGTGCCGCGAGCACCGTCGCCAGGGCGGCCCGCACCTGCCGGGGGCCGCCGTCCAGCAGGCCGCTGACCAGCGGGAAGAGCACCGCGCGTGCGCCGGGGTCCTGGTCGAGGCGCCGGTCGACGTACGCGGCGACCTGCGCGGCCGACTCCGGCCGCAGCTCCACCGCCTCACGGACGAGGGCGGTGACCCGGCGGGCGAGGGCGGGGGTCGTGATCTCGGCGAGGGTCCGCAGCACGCCGCCGGGGCCGCACTCCGCGACAGTCCCAGTGGCGTTGGCGTTGGCGGTTGCTGTTGCTGTTGCGCGCAGGCGTGCGCGGAAGGCGTCGAGCACCGGTTCCGGGTCGGTGTCGAGCGCGGGCACCAGCGCGCTCGCGGGCAGCTGCGGATCGCCCGCCGCGAAGCGCTCCAGGGCTTCCGGCAGATGGCGGGCGCGTGTGCGGTCGTCACGTACGAGGAGGGCGAGCGCGCCGCCGTGCAGGGTGACGTCGGCGGGGCGGGCCAGCAGCGCGAGGGCGGCGTAGCGGAGCAGTTCGCGGTCGGCCTCCGTGCGGACGTGGGGTGCGGCCCGCAGCCCGTACGCGATCGCCGCCACCCGCCGTGCCGGGCGCTCGTCGTGCGCCCACCGGTCGACGGCCCGGCACACCGCCGAGGGCTCCTCTTCCGCCAGTACGGCGAGGAGTTCGTCGCCGCGCCGGTGCGCGCTGTCCACCAGTGCCTCCGTCAGGTCGTCCAGCGCCCGCCGCCGGTGCGTGTGCAGCAGCGCCTGCGCCGCCCTCGCCACGGTCGCGTCGGGTGTCGCGGTCAGCGGGCGTTCGTCGGCGAACCACCGGGTCAGCTGCCGTTGTACGGCGGCGGGGTCGGCGGCGAGGAGCCGGGAGGCGGCATCGAGGTAGCGCGGGCCCTCGCCCGTGGGCGGGTCGGCGACGACCAGGCGCCGCAGCAGGTCGAGCCGCTCCGGCCCGGGCAGCGGCAGGGCCTCCCAGAACTCCGGCCCGAACTCCCCCGGCACCCCTCGCCCCTGGACCCGCCACGCGCCGATCCACTCGGTGAGGAGCCGCAGCAGCCCGACATACGGGCGCGCGTCGGGCACGCGCAGCAGGGTCTCGCCGATGAGGTGCGTGGCCCACCAGGTGGGGTCGTCGGGCGGGGCGGGGCGCTCCGGGAGGAAGGCGTCGACGGCGTGGAGCAGGTCCTCCAGGTACTGGGCGAGTTCGAGGGGGCCGTGTTCGCGGGCGAGGTGGAGGAGTGCCTGGACGACGGGGCCGATGCGGTGGCGGGGGACGGGAAGGACACGGGTGGCCTTCTGGGGCCGGGGTCCCCTCGGGACGCGCCCTCGGTACACCAGCGCGTGCAGGGCCGCGTCCAGGTCCAGGTGCGCGCCCTGGATCCAGTCGGCGAGCTCCTCGTGGGCGAAGCGGTAGCCGTTGCCCGCCGGGACGAGCAGCCCCTCGGTGAGCACGGCGGAGGCCCAGCCGGTGGTGCTGCCGAGCCGCCGCGGCACCGGCCCCCACGGGAACACGGACTCGAACGAGGCCCGGCCCAACTCCCCCTGCCCCGGCCCCAGGCACCGCCGCGCCGCCTCGTGCACCTGCCCGGACACCTGGGCCGCGAGACGCCGTACGGCTGTGCCGCGCAGCCCGTTCTCGGCGGCGAGCCGCACGGCGACGCGCAGGCACATCAGGTCGAGGTAGGCGGAGAAGACGTCATGTCGGTCGGGCCGGGCCACGGTACCCGTGCCGGCCGTCTCCCCCTCCGGCAGCGCCGCCCGCACCTCCGACAGCAGCCGCAGCGTCAGCGGATGCCGGGCGTCGGCGTCGGCGAGCACCCCCTCGGGAATCCCGTACCGCGACCGGGCGCGCCGCGCCTCCCCCTCGGTCAGCTCCCCGATCCGGACGCAGAGGGGCAACCCCGACCGGTGCGAGCCGTGGAGCAGTTCCCCCGGGAACTCGGCCCCCGCCGGCTCCCAGTACTCCGCCCGGCACGCCACCACGAGCCGCGCCCCGGTCGCCCACAGCCACTCGGCCGTGCCCTCGGTCCACTCCGGCAGCCGGTGGGCGAGAGCGGGCGGCATCTCCTCGGGGCCGTCGAGGAGGAGCAACAGGGGCCGTCCGGCGGCGCGCGCGAGCCGGGCGAGGCGTGCAGGACCGATGTCGCCGAGTTCGCCGTCGTAGCCGCCGGGTGGGAGCAGCTCTGCCGTCGCCCGCTCTTCTCGCTCTCCCCGTTGCCCCCGTTGCCCCCTGGAGGCGGCCACGATCCGTCCCGCCCGCTCCAGGGCGCGCCGCGCCGCGTCGGCCACGGACTCGTCGTCGGCCAGCAGATCGGCGCCCCGCAGCCACAGCGTCGGCGCCGGTTCCGGGCCCCGGGCCCGGCGGGCGGCGAGGGCCGCCAGTTCCGTCGTACGGCCGCTGCCGGGGGGACCGACGAGGCCGAGGACGGCGGCGGGACCGTCGGTGAAGGCCGTGAACTCCCGTACGACTTCGGCTCGTTCGACGGGATCGGCTTCCGGGCACGCCGGACCGGGCCGGTCCCCGCCCCCGGTACACCCCCTCGGCCCGTCCGACCCCACCGAGGTCGCCGTGAGCTCCAGCACTCCCGCCAGGTTCAGGTCGGCGCCGTACGCGGGCACGGTGGCCGCGTTGCGCGCCAGGAGCTCCGCCAGCGGCCCGTCGGCCGCGCGCAACGGCACGGCGAAGCCCGGCGTCCGGTGCTCGGCCTGGAGCGCCGTACCGAGCACGGCCAGCACCGCCCCGGTCGAGGCGTCGAGGACGGGTCCGCCGGCGGCTCCGCCGCCCAGCCGCAGCGCGTCGCGTCCGGCGGTGCCGATGGCCAGCTCCAGTGCCTCGCCCACGAGATGGAAGCCGTCGGTGGCCGTGTAGGTCACGTCGCCGGCGCCGAGCACCCGGGCCTCGCGCCAGCCGCCGGCGGCGATACGGACGTACGTGCCCGTGTCGACGGCCTTCCGCACGGTGACGGGGAGCGGGTCGAGGCCGAGGCCCTGGGTGCGGATGAGCGCGAGGTCCAGGGCGGGCAGGGGGGTCACCGCGTCGGCGGTGACGACGCACATGCGGTCCCCGGAGGTGTGCAGCACCAGCCGGGCGAGCCCGTCGACCGCCTCGTGGCTCGTGACGACCGTGCCATGATGGTCCGCCACGAAGCCCGTACCGCGCGGCCGCCCCGCCAGATCCCGGACGCTCACCAGGGCCTCGTCCCGCGCCCCCTGGCCGTCGTCCGGTGCCTGACGGCCTTGTCCCGCCATGCCTGAACCTCCCCGCCGTGCACCTCTTTTCCGACCGTAGGCACGCGATGATCAGCGGAACAGATCGCCCACCGAAAGCGCCCCCTTCCGCTCCCTCGGTTCACTCCGAGCGCCTGCCCGAAGGGGTGAATAGCCAGTGCCGGATGGATACACCCTTGTGTGGGGGAACCGAGGGGGGACCGTGGAGCGGCGGGAACAGGAACCCCGTGAACGCCGCTCCACGGGCAGCACAGCGGAGAACGGGCAGCAGGTCAGGGCAGGTCAGCAGGCCAGTGGTTCAGCCGAAGACGGCGAGGCTCTTCGCCTTGCCCTTCAGCTCCTCCACGAGGGCCAGGAACCGCCCCTGCGGGTCGAAGACCGCCACGGGCCCGGTACCGGCGTACTGCTCGGGCATCTCCAGCCGTACGCCGTTGATGAGCAGCCGCGCGCGCCTGGCGTCCACGTCCCAGCGTGGGAACGCGGCCGCGGCCGCCTCGGCGATCGGCATCACGGTCAGCTCCTCCTGGAGCTGGTCGAGGGTCCGGGCCGAGTCCAGCTTGTACGGCCCCACGCGGGTCCGGCGCAGTGCGGTGAGGTGTCCGCCGACACCCAGGTCCGCGCCCAGGTCGCGGGCGAGCGCCCGGATGTACGTGCCGGACGAGCAGACCACGGACACGATCAGGTCCCGTACGGGGGTGCCGTCCTCGGCGACGGCGTCGCGGACGTCGTACACCGTGAACGAGGAGATGGTCACGGGTCGGGCGGGGATCTCGAAGTCCTCGCCCTCGCGCGCCCGCTTGTAGGACCGGACCCCGTCGATCTTGATGGCGCTGACCTTGGACGGCACCTGCATGATGTCGCCGGTCAGCTTGGCGATCCCGGTGTCGATGGCGTCACGGGTGACCTTGGAGGCGTCGGTGGAGGAGGTGATGTCCCCTTCGGCGTCGTCCGTGACCGTGTTCTGGCCGAGCCGGACGGTTCCCAGGTACTCCTTCTCGGTCAGCGCGAGGTGGCCGAGGAGCTTGGTGGCCTTCTCGACGCCGAGAACGAGGACGCCCGTCGCCATGGGGTCGAGCGTGCCGGCGTGGCCGACGCGGCGGGTTCTGGCGATGCCGCGCATCTTGGCGACCACGTCGTGCGAAGTGAAGCCCGACGGCTTGTCGACGATGACAAGGCCGTCGGGCGGGGTCTGCTTCTGGGTCATTCGGCGATGTCGTCCTCGTCGTCGCCCGGCTTCTTGTACGGGTCGGCGTCACCGGCGTACTGGGCGCCGGAGGCGGCCTCGCGCACCTTCTCGTCGGAGGCACGCGCCTTGTCGAGGAGGTCCTCGATGGTCTTGGCGGTGTCCGGGAGGGCGTCCGCGACGAAGGCGAGGGTCGGCGTGAACTTCACGCCCGCGGCGCGGCCGACCTCGGAGCGGAGGATGCCCTTGGCGCTCTCCAGTCCGGCGGCGGCGGCCTGCCGCTCCTCCTCGTCCCCGTACACCGTGTAGAAGACGGTCGCCTCCCGGAGGTCCCCGGTCACCCGGGTGTCGGTGATGGTGATGTGGGAGCCGAGCCGCGGGTCCTTGATCCCGCGCTGCAGCTTCTGGGCCACCACCTCTCGGATGAGGTCCGCCAGCCTTTTAGCCCGCGCGTTGTCGGCCACTGGTCCGTCTCCTCGTTCTTCCTGCTGTTCTGCGTTGCTGTGGTTGTGCGGCTCGTTCAGTCGTCTCGTTCAGTCGTCGTCGCCGTGGAGGCGTCGGCGTACCGACAGCAGCTCCACCTCGGGGCGGCCGGCGACCAGGCGTTCGCACCGGTCCAGTACGTCGGTCAGGTGCCCCACTTCGCCCGAGACCACCGCCAGACCTATGCCTGCCCGGCGGTGGAGGTTCATATGGTCCACCTCCGCCGCGCTGACCGCGAACCTGCGCTGGAGTTCGGCGACGATCGGGCGGACGACGGAGCGCTTCTCCTTCAACGACCGTACGTCGCCGAGCAGGAGGTCGAAGGACAGAGTCCCCACATACATGTGTGTCCGGATGACCCGCCGGTACGGGATCGATGGTCCCGCCGTCCGTGTGGGCGGGACATCAGAACCGTACAACGAACGGGTGGGGTGATCGACGGGGTTTTCTCGCCCCCGCCGCCCCTACCCGTCCCATCCCCAGGGGCTGCCGCCCCTTCGACCCCGCAAGGGGTGGGGACCGTTGTTGGGCAGCTGCGGGTGGTCTGTGGCTGGTCGCGCCCACGCGACGGAGCCGCATATCGATACAGCCCCGCGCCCCTTAGGGGGCTCGGCTCCGAGCAGAGGCCGACACCCACCAGCCCGTCCGGCGTTTGAGGACGAGCCGTTGAGGCGACGGCGGAGGTCTGGGGGCGGCAGCCCCCAGGTACGGACACACCGGCCGGGGGTGAACAGGTCACCCCCGGCCGGCACCGGTGCCTCGGTCTTACGACCTCGGCTTCTCTCGCATCTCGTACGTCGCGATGACGTCGTCGACCTTGATGTCGTTGAAGTTTCCGAGGTTGATACCACCCTCGAAGCCTTCGCGGATCTCGGTGACGTCGTCCTTGAAGCGACGCAGACCGGAGATGGTGAGGTTCTCCGCGATGACCTTGCCGTCGCGGACGAGGCGCGCCTTGGTGTTGCGCTTGACCTCGCCCGAGCGGACCAGGACACCGGCGATGTTGCCCAGCTTGGACGACTTGAAGACCTCGCGGATCTCCGCCGTACCGAGCTCGACCTCCTCGTACTCCGGCTTGAGCATGCCCTTGAGGGCCGCCTCGATCTCCTCGATGGCCTGGTAGATCACCGAGTAGTACCGGACGTCGACGCCCTCGCGCTCCGCCATCTGCGCCGCGCGGCCCGCAGCGCGGACGTTGAAGCCGATGACGATGGCGTCGGAGCCGGTCGCCAGGTCGATGTCCGACTCGGTGACCGCACCCACGCCGCGGTGCAGGACGCGGATGTCGACCTCTTCGCCGACGTCGAGCTGGAGCAGCGAGGACTCGAGAGCCTCCACCGAACCGGACGCGTCGCCCTTGATGATGAGGTTGAGTTCCTGCACCAGACCGGCCTTGAGGGCCTCGTCCAGGTTCTCCAGGGAGAACCGGACACCCCGGCGGGCGAAGTTGGCGTTCCGCTCACGAGCGGCACGCTTCTCGGCGATCTGACGGGCCGTACGGTCCTCGTCGACCACCAGGAAGTTGTCGCCGGCGCCCGGGACGTTGGTGAGACCGAGGACGAGGACCGGGGTCGAGGGACCCGCCTCTTCCACGTTCCCGCCCTTGTCGTCGAGCATCGCGCGGACACGGCCGTACGCGTCGCCGACCACCATGGTGTCGCCGACCCGCAGGGTGCCTCGCTGAACCAGGACGGTCGCGACGGCGCCGCGGCCACGGTCCAGGTGGGACTCGATCGCGATGCCCTGCGCGTCCTGCTCCGGGTTGGCCCGCAGGTCGAGCGAGGCGTCCGCGGTGAGGACCACGGCCTCCAGCAAGCTCTCGATGTTGAGGCCCTGCTTGGCGGAGATGTCGACGAACATGGTGTCGCCGCCGTACTCCTCGGCCACCAGACCGAACTCGGTGAGCTGACCGCGCACCTTGGTCGGGTCGGCACCCTCGACGTCGATCTTGTTGACCGCGACCACGACCGGCACACCGGCCGCCTTGGCGTGGTTCAACGCCTCGATCGTCTGGGGCATCACACCGTCGTTGGCCGCCACCACGAGGATCGCGATGTCGGTCGACTTCGCACCACGTGCACGCATGGCGGTGAACGCCTCGTGACCCGGGGTGTCGATGAAGGTGATCCTGCGCTCTTCTTCGTTGACCTGGGTGGCGACCTGGTACGCGCCGATGTGCTGCGTGATACCGCCGGCCTCGCCCGCGACGACGTTCGTCTTGCGGATCGTGTCCAGCAGTCGGGTCTTACCGTGGTCGACGTGACCCATGACGGTCACGACCGGCGGACGCGGTGCGAGGAACTCCTCGCCACCCTCGTCCTCGCCGAACTCGATGTCGAAGGACTCCAGCAGCTCGCGGTCCTCCTCCTCCGGGCTGACGATCTCGACGACGTAGTTCATCTCGCCGGCGAGCAGCTGGAGGGTCTCGTCGGAGACGGACTGCGTGGCAGTGACCATCTCGCCGAGGTTCATCATCACCGCGACGAGCGACGCCGGGTTGGCACCGATCTTCTCGGCGAAGTCGGTGAGCGACGCACCGCGCGACAGGCGGACGGTCTGTCCGTTGCCGCGAGGCAGCATCACACCGCCGACCGACGGGGCCTGCATGGCCTCGTACTCCTGGCGCCTCTGCCGCTTCGACTTGCGGCCACGACGCGCCGGACCGCCGGGACGGCCGAAGGCGCCCTGCGTGCCACCGCGACCGCCCGGACCACCGGGACGACCGCCGAAGCCGGGACGGCCACCGCCACCACCGGGACCACCCGGACGGCCGGCGAAACCGCCGCCACCGCCACCGGGGCCACCGGGACGACCGGCGAAACCGCCACCGCCACCGCCGCCACCGGGACGACCGGCGAAGCCGCCGCCACCCGGACGACCGCCACCGCCACCGGGACGACCGCCACCGCCGGGACCGCGACCGCCGGGGCCACCGCCACCGGGACGCGGGCCGGCGGCGGGACGCTGCGGCATCATGCCGGGGTTCGGACGCGGACCGCCGGGACCGCCGCCGGGACGCGGACCGCCGCCCTGCGGACGCGGCATGCCGCCCGGGGTCGGACGGGAACCGCCCGGAGCCTGCGGACGCGGACCGCCACCGGCCGCACCCTGCGGACGAGGACCACCGCGCTCCGCGCCCTGCGGACGCGGACCGCCACCGGGGCCACCAGGACCGCCGGGTCGGGGCGCGCCGCCCGGACGGGGCGCCTGCGGGCGCGCCATGCCGGTGGAGCCGCTGGAGGTGAACGGGTTGTTACCCGGACGCGGACCGGACGGACGGCCACCGGGACGCTGCGCGCCCTGGCCACCCTGACGGGAACCGCCACCGGGACGGGGTCCCTGACCCTGACCCTGGCCGGGAGCCGGACGGCCACCGGGCTTCGGGCCACCGGGACGGGCACTCGGACGCGGGGCCGGGCTCGCGGCGGGCGACGGGGGTGCCGGCGGCGCCGTGAACTCGGGCGCGGCCGGAGCCGGAGCCGCCGGGGCGGGCTTCGGCGCCGGCTTCGGACCGGGGGTCGGACGCGGGCCCGGAGCCGGGGCCGCGGGCTTCTCGGCAGCCGGCGGCTTGGGCGCGGCCGGGCCGGGGCGCGGGGCTGCCGGACGGGCGGCCTGCGCGGGAGAGGGTGTCGCCGGCTTCGCCGGGGCAGCCTTGCGGGGGGCCGGCTTGGCGCCCCCGTTGCCCTGCTGGAGGGCGTCGGTCAGCTTGCGTACTACGGGCGCCTCGATCGTCGAGGACGCCGAACGGACAAATTCACCGAGTTCTTGGAGCTTGGCCATGACGACCTTGCTCTCCACCCCGAACTCCTTGGCGAGTTCGTATACCCGGACCTTAGCCACTTCGCTCCTTTTAGGTCCGGGTTGCGGCCGGACCGTCGCTACTTCATGGGCGTACTCATCGCGTACTCATCGAGTGCTCATCGCAATCTCGACCTGCTTTCGACTCGCGAGGTACCAGGGCCGCACGGGGTTCCGCACGACGCGTCTTACGGTGTTGCATGCTCAGCACTACCGCTGCTCAGCAACTGTCTGTCTGCTCGACGTACAGGCGCAACGCCTTTACGTCGAGCGGCCCCGGGACGCGCAGCGCCCTTGGGAACGCCCGGCGGCGTACCGCCTGGTCGAGACAGACCGGGGCCGGGTGTACATAGGCACCCCGGCCGGGCAGCGTACCGCGAGGATCGGGAACACACTGTTCCTCGATCGCCACGATCCGCAACAGATCGTCCTTGGCCGCTCGCTCCCGGCACCCCACACAGGTGCGCTCAGGGCATGCGCGGGCTCGCGTCCGGCCAGACACTCTTAAGTCTACCTCCCCGCACCGACCTCACCCCTTTGGGGCAAGAATCGAACGGCTGTTGTCGTGATCTAAGCGACTTGCGGCTTGGATCTATTCCCCGCCTACTCCGCCACCTGTTCTGTGTCCGGCCGGATATCGATCCGCCAGCCGGTCAGGCGGGCGGCGAGGCGGGCGTTCTGCCCCTCCTTGCCGATCGCCAGCGACAGCTGGTAATCGGGGACCGTCACGCGCGCGGAACGGGCTGCGAGGTCGACGACCTCGACCTTGGAGACCCGGGCCGGGGACAGCGCGTTCGCCACCATCTCGGCCGGGTCGTCCGACCAGTCGACGATGTCGATCTTCTCGCCGTTCAGTTCGCCCATGACATTGCGCACACGGCCGCCCATGGGGCCGATGCAGGCGCCCTTGGCGTTCAGACCGCTCCGGGTCGACCGGACCGCGATCTTCGTACGGTGACCGGCCTCACGCGCGATGGCGGAGATCTCGACCGACCCGTCGGCGATCTCCGGGACCTCCAGGGCAAAGAGTTTCTTCACCAGATTGGGGTGCGTCCGGGAGAGGGTCACGGACGGACCGCGCACACCCTTCGCCACCCGAACGACGTACGACCGCAGCCGCATGCCGTGCTGGTACGACTCGCCGGGGACCTGCTCCTGCACGGGCAGGATGGCCTCCAGCTTGCCGATGTCGACAAGGACGTTCTTGGGGTCGCGACCCTGCTGCACGACTCCGGTGACGATGTCGCCCTCACGGCCGGCGTACTCGCCGAGGGTGGCGTCGTCCTCCGCGTCCCGCAGGCGCTGCAGGATGACCTGCTTGGCGGTGGTGGCGGCGATACGGCCGAAACCGGACGGGGTGTCGTCGAACTCGCGCGTCTCCTGCCCCTCCTCCAGGTCCGCCGGGTCCTCCTTCGCCCACACGGTCACGTGACCGGACTGCCGGTCGAGCTCCACGCGCGCGTGGCGGCGGCTTCCCTCGGTGCGGTGGTAGGCGATGAGGAGGGCCGACTCGATCGCCTCGACCAGCAGGTCGAAGGAGATCTCCTTTTCCCTTACCAAACCCCGCAGGGCACTCATGTCGATGTCCACGGCTACGCCTCCTCCTCTTCCATCATGTCCTTCTTGTCCTTGCGGTTGAACTCGACCTGGACCCGCGCCTTGGCGATGTCGTCGAAGGCGAGCCTGCGGGTGGTGGCCTTGCGGCCCTTCACTCCGGGCACTTCGAGATCGAGGCCTGTGTCGTCCACGGTCAGGATTCTGGCGACGAGTTCGCCGTCGTCGTGGAGCTGGAACTTCACCAGCCGGCCGACGGCACGGACGTAGTGCCGGTGCTCCTTGAGCTCCCGCTCGGCACCGGGGGTTCCGACCTCCAGGGTGTACTCCCCCGCGCCCATCGCGTCCGTCTCGTCCAGCTTCGCCGAGAGCTCGCGGCTCACATCGGCGACGGCGTCCAGATCGGCGCCGGCGTCGGAGTCGACGACCACGCGCAGCACACGCTTGCGTCCGACCGAGTCCACGGCGATCTCTTCGAGATCCAGGCCCTGGGAGCGTACGAGCGGTTCCAGCAGTTGTCGCAGCCTCTCGCTCTGGGTGGTGCTCATCCGGGTGACTCCTCGGCCGCGTGTGCTGTTGTGGGAAGGTCGCGTGTCAGGTCAAAGGGTATCCGGTCCCAGGGGGTGTTGCCGTCCACGGCGGGCGTGAGCGGCCACCGCCAGGTGAGTGGGTCGGGTGCCCGTGTTCGTTCGGGACGGTGGGCGCGTGAACACGACAGGACGAGCCGCTGGCGTGCGTCGGGGTGGGGCACGGGTACCGTGATCGCGGGATTGACGCTCTCCTGTTCGTACGACCCTGCCGAGGATCTCTGCCGTGCCGTTCACCCTGCCATCGCGCACCCCGCCGGGGCCGCGCAGAAGGAGCCTGCTCGCCGGGGCCGCGGGCGCGGTCCTCGTCGTGGGCTGTTCGTCCGGGACCGACAGGTCCACGACCACCGACGGAGGCCCTTCGGCCGCCGACCGGGCACGCGCGCGCGTGGCGCGCGACAGCGAGGCGCTCGCCGAGCGGTACGCCGCCGTCATCGCCGCACACCCACCGCTGGGGGCGCTGCTCGCTCCGCTGCGGGCGGAGGTCGTACGGCATGCGAAGGCGTTCGGGGGCGGGGCATCGGCGTCTGCCTCTGTTTCGGCCTCGGCGAGTGCGTCGGCATCGGTGTCGGGGAGCGGTTCCCCTTCGCCGAGCGCCTCCGGCACCCCCGCCCCCGTGCCCGAGGACCCGAAGTCCGCCCTCGGCCAGCTCGCCGCCGCCGAGCGGGCGCTGGCGGACCGGCGTACGAAGGAGCTGCTGGACGTGCCGGGCGAGCTGGCGCGGGTGATGGCGTCCGTGGTGGCGGCCGGGGCCGGGCACGCGTTTCTGTTGACGGAGGGTGCGAAGTGAGCGAGAGCGGGGAGCTGGGAGCGGTGCAGGCCGCCCTTCGGGCCGAGCATGCCGCCGTGTACGGGTACGGGGTCGTCGGCGGCAGGGTCGGGGAGGCGCGGCGGGCCGAGGCGCGGGAGGGGTACGACGCCCATCGGGCCCGGCGGGACGAGCTGGCGCGGGCCGTGCGGGATCTGGGCGGGACGCCCGAGGCCGCGGCGGCCGCGTATGCGCTGCCCTTCGCCGTGGCGGACGGCGACGCGGCCGTACGGCTCGCCGTGGAGCTGGAGGAGCGGGTGGCGGGGGTGTACTCCGACCTCGTGCGGGCATCCGAAGGCGAGCGGAGGCGTACCGCCGTGGAGGCGCTGCGGGAGGCGGCGGTGCGGGCAGTGCGGTGGCGGGGAGGAAGCGTAGCCTTCCCTGGGCTCGCCGAGCGGGCGGCGGCCGGTCCGGCCGGTCCGGCCGCGCAGGCGGCACCGCATACGTGATCGCGACCTTGAAGGGAACACCTCGCGCATGGCTTTCGAACCGCCGCAGCGTGTCGTGCGGGCACTCGCCGAGACGCGCCACAACGGGGTCGACGGGGCCGACGACTGGCTGGACAAGCTTCCCGAGCTGATCCAGCAGGCCGTAGATCTACGCGAGTTGACCGTCGAGAGGGTGCAGGCGCCGGGTGGGCGCAGCAGTGTCGTGCTCTTGGTACGGCAGTACGACAACACCCCCGCCGTGCTCAAGCTGGCGCCTCCCCGGGCCCGGCCGGAGAGCGAGCGGGCCGCGCTCGGGCACTGGGACGGGCGGGGTGCGGTGCAGTTGCTCAATCCCGGTGACAGCCAGCAGGACGTCCTGCTGCTGGAGCGGCTGCGGCCCGACATGTCCCTGCGGTCGTTGCCCGAGGCCAAGGCGCTGCTGGAGGCCGCCGGGACGCTGCGGCGGTTGTGGGTCGAGCCGCCCGAGGCGCATCTCTTCGAGACCGTGGCCGAGCGGACCGGGCGGCAGGCACAGGCGATGCGGGCGTGGGCCGACGTGGACGCGGAGGTGTGGCCCCTGGTCGACGCGGCCCTCGCGGCCCGGGACGAGCTGCTCGCCGCACCGCCCGAGGAGCGGTTGCTGCACGGCACGTTCCGGCAGAGCAAGGTGCTCGCCGGGGAGCGGATGCCGTGGCTGGCCGTGGGGCCGGATCCGGTGGTCGGCGAGTGCGTGTTCGATCTGGCCCGGCTGGTGCGGGACCGGGTCGAGGATCTGATCGCCTCGCCGTCGGGGGCCGCGATCACCCGGCGTCGGGTGAAGCGGCTGGCCGAGTCCCTGGACGTGGGCCAGGAACGGTTGCGGGGGTGGACGCTCTTCCGGGCGGTGGAGTCGGGTGTGCGGGCACTGCGCGTGGGGCGTGAGCGGGACTCGGAGCTGTTGCTGGAGTTTGCGGGGTGGCTGTAGCGAGGGGCGTGGGCGGGGTGCGGGCCTGAGGTTTTCGCCCCCGCCGCCCCTTCCCCCGTCCCCACCCTGGGGGCTCCGCCCCCAGACCCCCGGGATCGGCCTTCGGCCTCGTCCTCAAGCGCCGGACGGGCTGGGGGTGTCTGGGGTGGGTTGGGAGTGTGCTGCTGGGTGGGTGGTGGGTCGGCCTTGCGGCCTCGTCCTCGGACGCCGGACGGGCTGGGGGTGACTGGCCTGGGCTGGAAAGGTTTGCGTGGGCTGGAGCCGCGCCCCTTCAGGGGCGCGGGGCTGCGACATCAGCGGCTCCGCCTCGGGGCGCGACCAGCCACACGCCACCCGCAGCACCCCAACAACCCGCAACACCCCCTGCCGACGGGTGATCAGGCCTCGGGCGTGATCACCGGGCCAGGCGGGCGATCGCCTCGTCGACCGTCAGTTCCTCGCGCTCGCCGGTCCGGCGGTCCTTGAGTTCGAGGACTCGCTCGGCGGAGCGGCGGCCGGCGACGAGGATCTGGGGTACGCCGATGAGTTCGGCGTCGGTGAACTTCACGCCCGGTGAGACCCCGGCCCGGTCGTCCACCAGGACCCGTACGCCCGCCGCGCCCAGCTTGTCGGCCACGTCGAGGGCCAGTTCGGTCTGCAGGGCCTTGCCGGCGGCGACGATGTGGACGTCGGCCGGGGCGACCTCCTTGGGCCAGCACAGGCCCTGCTCGTCGGCGTGCTGCTCGGCGAGGGCGGCGACCGCGCGGGAGACGCCGATGCCGTACGAGCCCATGGTCACGCGGACGGGCTTGCCGTGCTGGCCGAGGACGTCGAGCTGGAAGGTGTCGGCGTACTTGCGGCCGAGCTGGAAGATGTGGCCGATCTCGATGGCGCGGTCCAGCTTGAGGCCGTTGCCGCACTTGGGGCAGGGGTCGCCCTCTTCCACCACGACGACATCCAGGTAGTCGTCGACCTCGAAGTCCCGGCCGCACACCACGTTGCGGGCGTGCTTGTCCTGCTTGTTCGCGCCCGTGATCCAGGAGGTGCCGGGGGCCACGCGCGGGTCGGCGATGTAGCGGACCTTCTCCAGGCCCTGCGGGCCGACGTAGCCGCGTACGAGGTCCTCTCGGCCCTCGAAGTCCTCGGCCGTCACCAGCTCGACGACGGCCGGGGCGAGGTGCTCGCCGAGCTTGCCGAGGTCGACCTCGCGGTCGCCGGGGACGCCCACGGCCACGATCTCGCCGTCGACCTTGACCAGGAGGTTCTTCAGGGTCGCGGAGGCGGGGACGCCGAGGTGCTCGGCGAGGGTCTCGATGGTCGGGGTGTCGGGGGTGTCCAGTTCCTCGACCGCGGGGTGCTCCGCGGAGACCGGCGCCAGCTGGATGGTGACCGCCTCCGTGTTCGCCGCGTAGTCGCAGTGCGGGCAGTCCACGAAGGTGTCCTCACCGGCGGCGGCCGGGGCGAGGAACTCCTCGGACGCCGAGCCGCCCATCGCTCCGGAGACGGCGGAGACGATGCGGTAGTCGAGGCCGAGGCGCGCGAAGATGTTCTGGTACGCCTCGCGGTGCAGCCGGTAGGACTCCGCCAGACCCTCGTCGCTCGTGTCGAAGGAGTACGAGTCCTTCATCTGGAACTCGCGGCCGCGCAGGACGCCCGACCGGGGGCGGGCCTCGTCGCGGTACTTGGTCTGGATCTGGTAGAGGATGATCGGCAGGTCCTTGTACGACGCGGCCTGGTCCTTCACGACGAGCGTGAAGATCTCCTCGTGGGTCGGGCCGAGCAGGTACTCGCCGCCCTTGCGGTCCTTCAGCCGGAACAGCAGGTCGCCGTACTCCTCCCAGCGGGCGGAGGCCTCGTACGGCTCCTTGGGCAGGAGGGCGGGCAGCAGGACTTCCTGCGCGCCGATCGCGTCCATCTCCTCACGGACCACGCGGGAGACGTTGTCGAGGACCTTCTTGCCGAGCGGGAGCCAGGTCCAGATGCCGGCCGCGTTGCGGCGGACATAGCCGGCGCGGACGAGCAGCTTGTGACTGAGCGTCTCGGCGTCCGCCGGGTCGTCGCGCAGTGTCTTGACCATCAACCGGGACATGCGCTGGACCTGGGCCATGATTGTTTACTCCTGCTGCGTAAGGGTGATGACAGGAGGTTAGCCGGGCAGCACGGGACGGTGGAAATCGATTGGCGTCCGCGCGGCGGGCAGGGTGCCCTCCTAGGGTCTGCGCAGCGGCAGTGGGGCTCCCATCACCGCGTACGGCTTCGGGGCGCTCGGGAAGAGCACCCGGCGGGCCAGGTCGACGTAGCCGAGCGAGTGGTACAGGCCGCGGGCGGGGCTGTCGGTGTCGACGGCGGAGAGGATCGAGCGGGGTTCGGCCGCGCTGTCCGTGATCTCCGTGATCAGGGAGCGGCCGATGCCACGGTTCTGGTACGCCGGGTGCACATGCAGCTCGGTGATCACGAAGGAGTTGTCGAGCCAGCCCTCGTGGCCCTGGGCGCGCAGATACGGTTCGACGACGGTCGACCACCAGTGCGCGCGATTGTTCGGCATGCCGTACACGAAGCCGACGAGCCGGCCGTCGGGGGTGGTGGCACCGAGCGCACGGGCTCCCGGGAAGGTGAGGTGCCTGAGCACGATCTGCCGTCGTACGGCGATCTCTTCGGCGCCGAGTCCGAAGGCCACCGCCTGGACGGCCAGCGCTTCGTCCACACGGGCGGTCAGGTCGAGGGGGCCGATCACGATGTCTTCGGGGCGGCGGGAGCCGTGACCGGGGAAGCGCAGCATGCCGGGGAGCCTACCGGGGCGCCCCGCCGGGTTGCGCCGGGACGGCCATGCGCCCCTTTGGGCGCGCTCAGAACAGGATGCTCATGAAGGCGCCGACTTCCTGGAAGCCCACCCGCAGGTACGTCCGCCGTGCCGCCGTGTTGAAGTCGTTGACGTACAGACTGGCCACCGGCGCGACATCGGCGAGGGCGTAGCGGAGGACGGCCGCCATGCCGGGGGCCGCGAGGCCCTGGCCTCGGTACTCGGGGGCCACCCACACGCCCTGGATCTGGCAGGCCCGGGGGGTGGCGGCGCCGATCTCCGCCTTGAAGACGACCCTGCCGTTGCCGTCGAGGCGGGCGAACGAGCGGCCGGAGCCGACGAGTTCGGCGACCCGGGCCTGGTAGAGCAGGCCGCCGTCCCCTGAGAGCGGCGATACGCCGACTTCCTCGGTGAACATGGCCACGCACGCCGGCATGATCGTCTCCATCTCGTCCTTGCGCATACGGCGGACGTACGGATCCGGGGTGACGTGGGTGGGCAGCCGGTCGGTGACCATCAGTGGCTGGTGGGCGCGGATCTCGCGGGCCGGGCCCCAGCTGGGTTCGAGCAGCCGCCACAGCTGGGCGGTGGCTTCGGCGGGGCCGACGATGGAGGAGCAGCGGCGGCCGGCTCTGCGGGCACGGTCGGCGAAGGCGCGTACGGCGCGGGGGGTGGCGCAGATGGGGACGAGGTTGGCGCCCGCGTAGCACAGGGACGTGAGCATGCCGCCCTCGTACCAGCCCCACATCTCGCCGCCGAGACGCCAGGGGTCGAGGCCTGCGACCTGCACGCGGGACGTCACAAAGGCGTTCGCGACCGGCTCGCGGTCGAGAACGGCGAGTGCGGCGTCCAGGTCACTCGGTTCGAGGACCCGGGTGGTCGTCTGCGTCAACACGTGCGGGGGCCTCACCCTGGGGACTGCTGATCTCCGCACTGTACCTGGCGAATTTGAGCACCGCCGCCCCGATGTTTCCGGCCAGGGTTTTCGCCCCGGGAGCCGCCCCCGCGCGGCCCGCCGCCCGTGCGCTCAGCCCGCCACCGACACCGACGGCTCGCCCGAAGTCACCCCGTCCGCCTCCATCTGCTCGGCGATCTTCATGGCTTCCTCGATCAGGGTCTCCACGATCTTGGACTCGGGCACGGTCTTGATGACCTCGCCCTTGACGAAGATCTGCCCCTTGCCGTTGCCGGAAGCCACGCCGAGGTCCGCCTCCCGTGCCTCACCGGGGCCGTTGACCACGCAGCCCATGACGGCGACGCGCAGCGGGACCTCCATGCCCGTGAGGCCGGCCGTGACCTCCTCGGCGAGCTTGTAGACGTCGACCTGGGCGCGGCCGCAGGAGGGGCAGGAGACGATCTCCAGGCCGCGCTGGCGGAGGCCCAGGGACTCCAGGATCTGGGCGCCGACCTTGATCTCCTCCACGGGAGGGGCCGAGAGGGAGACGCGGATCGTGTCGCCGATGCCCTCGCTCAGCAGCGCCCCGAAGGCGACGGCGGACTTGATGGTCCCCTGGAACGCCGGGCCCGCCTCCGTCACACCCAGGTGCAGCGGATAGTCGCACTGCGCGGCCAGCTGACGGTAGGCGTTGACCATGACCACCGGGTCGTTGTGCTTCACCGAGATCTTGATGTCCCGGAACCCGTGCTCCTCGAACAACGACGCCTCCCACAACGCCGACTCCACCAGCGCCTCCGGCGTCGCCCTGCCGTACTTCTGCAGCAGCCGCCGGTCCAGCGACCCCGCGTTCACCCCGATCCGGATCGGCGTGCCATGGTCCCTCGCCGCCCCGGCGATCTCCTTGACCTTGTCGTCGAACTGCTTGATGTTGCCCGGGTTCACCCGCACCGCCGCGCAGCCCGCCTCGATCGCCGCGAACACGTACTTCGGCTGGAAATGAATGTCCGCGATCACCGGGATCTGCGACTTACGCGCGATGGTCGCCAGCGCGTCCGCGTCATCCTGCGTGGGACAGGCCACCCGCACGATCTGGCAGCCCGACGCCGTCAGCTCCGCGATCTGCTGCAACGTGGCACCGATGTCCGACGTACGCGTCGTCGTCATCGACTGCACCGACACCGGCGCGTCCCCGCCCACCGCCACGGGGCCGACCATGATCTGCCGGCTCTTCCGCCGCTCGGCGAGCTTGGTCGGAACGGACGGCATGCCGAGAGAAATCGCAGTCATCTGCTGTGCAACCCCAAGTTGTGATCAAGGTCCGGTCCCGTCAGCCGCGGGCTCCAGGCTTCGAGATTACGGCACATGCCTCGGCCCCAGCACATCACGGCCCGTAAACCCACTCGATGGAGAAGGCCGGGCACACATGGTGCCCGGCCTTCCTGAACGGCGGGTTGCTACGAGATGCGCACCGGGTTCACTACGTCGGCGATGAGTACCAGGAGGGTGAAGCAGATGAAGACTCCGGCGACGACGTAGGCGACGGGCATGAGTTTGGCGACGTC
>NZ_JBSFUU010000097.1:0-35842 GCF_053591955.1 Streptomyces sp. NPDC002845
CGCCGGAACGACACCGCGACGCTCCGCGCCGCACCCAGCTGATTCGCTTCACCTCCGGCGTGAACGCCGGAGCACTGCGAATGAATCCCGGTAGCCCGAACCGCCAGTGAGCACTCCATGGGTCCTGTACGTACTTCTGGTCTGCAGGCTGAAGACGTACGAAGACGTACACGGAGAGCGGGACGTCGTGAAGAGGCGAGGGAAGCAGTGCTCGGTGCGCTGGGCCGCGCTGGGGCTGGCGGTGCTGCCCCTGGTCGCGGCCTGCGGCGGAGGTGACGACGAGGGGGCGGACGAGGCGTCGGAGGTGTCGTCCAGCCCTGTCGCCGTCGTGGCGCCCGCGAAGGTGGAGGTGATCGCCAGCCTCACGGGCTGCGAGGTCCAGATGCGGGTCGAGGCGGAGCAACTGCGCGAGGGGGCCTGCCACACCCCCGAGGGGGACTACCTCATCACCACCTTCCCCGAGGAGAAGCTGAAGCAGGTCTGGCTCGACACCAACGCCATCTACGGGGGCACGTATCTGGTCGGCCCGCGCTGGGCGATCGGCGCGGAACGCGAGGTGCTCGACACGTTGCGGGAGAAGGTCGGGGGGACGATTCAGAAGCTGCGGGGGACGACGGGCGGGGCGGCTACGGCGCCGAGTTCGCCGTAGCCGGCTCCGTCTCCCCGGCGGGCTCGTACTCGCTGATGACGTACAGCGCCTCGTCGACGCTGCGGTTTCGTACGACGGTCATGGCGTCCCTTTCCGCTTTCCACGGACGGTACGGACTGTGACGCCGGCCGGGCGGAGAACGTTCGTCTGTTCGTCCGGGGGTGGGCCCGCGCCTGATGTGTCACGGGCCCACAGAGCCGTCAGGCGCCGACCCGCTCCCGCGCCGCCGCCTCCCCGCCCGGCACCCGCTCTCCCCTCGACAGCGCCCCCGGCCACCAGAAGCGGCGGCCCAGGTCGAGGGCGAGGGCCGGGACCAGGACCGTACGGACCAGGAAGGTGTCCAGGAGGACGCCGATGCCGACGAGGACACCCAGCTGGGCCATCGTGACGAGGGGCAGGCCCGCGAAGACGGCGAAGGTCGCGGCGAGCACGATGCCCGCGGAGGTGATGACGCCTCCCGTGCTGGTCAGACCCTCCAACACCCCGCGGGCGTGGCCGAGTCGGGTGCTCTCCTCCTTCACGCGGTGCATGAGGAAGATGTTGTAGTCGATGCCGAGCGCGACGAGGAACACGAAGCCCATCAGCGGGATCGACCAGTCCACCCCGGCGAAGCCGAGTACGTGCTCGAAGAGGAGGGAGGAGGCGCCGAGGGCCGCGAAGTACGACAGCACCACCGTGGCCAGGAGCAGCAACGGCGCCACCAGGGCCCGGAGCAGCCAGATCAGTACGCCGAGGACGACCAGCAGGACGATCGGGATGACCGTGCGCAGGTCGCGGTCGGCGGCCCGCTGGGTGTCCAGCGTCTGCGCCGTCGTACCGCCGACGAGCGCGCCGTCGTCGCCCACCGCGTCCCGCAGGGCGTCGATGGTGTCCTTGGCCGCCTCGCTGTCCGGCGCGTCCCTCAACACCACGGAGAGGGAGGTGAGTCGGCCGTCGGGGGTGCGGTCGCCGCCGTCCTCCACGCGGGCCACTCCGGGGGTGCCCGCCGCGGCCGTACGGACTTGATCCGCCCTGTCCGTCGGCGTGACGACCGTCGCCGGGTCGGAGGCGCCGGACGGGTAGTGGGCCGAGATCCGCTCCTGGGCGACCACCGACTCGGGCTTGTCCTGGAACATCTCCGCCTGGCTGAGCCCCATGCTGATTCCGGCCGCGCTCAGGGCCAGCACCCCGGTGGCGGCGACCGACACCATCCAGGACCAGCGGGGCCGGCGCGCGACGGCCGCACCGATGCGGGACCAGACCGTGTGCGCCTCGCGGAGGCCGGCCCCGTACTGAGGAACGAACGGCCAGAACACCCACCGCCCGGTGGCGACGAGCAGCGCGGGCAGCACCGTCACCATGGCGAGGAAGGCACAGACGACGCCCACGGCACCCACCAGGCCCAGCGAGCGCGAGGAGCTGATGTCGGCGAAGGCGAGGCAGGCCAGGCCGACGGCGATGGTGCCCGCGGAGGCGAGGATCGCCGGGCCCGAGCGGCGCAGCGCCAGCCGCATCGCCTCGTGCCGGTCCTCGTGGCGATGCAGCTCCTCGCGGTAGCGGGCGATGAGCAGCAGCGCGTAGTCGGTGCCGACGCCGAAGACGAGCACCATCAGCACGCCCGCGCTCTGCGGGTCGACGGGCAGTCCGGCGTGCCTGGCCAGCAGATACGTCGTGACCTGCGTGAGTACGGCCGCGAAGCCGACGGAGAGCAGCGGCAGCAGCCACAGCAGCGGCGAGCGGTAGGTGAGGAGCAGCAGCATCGCGACCACCGCGCCGGTGGCCAGCATCAGCGTGGCGTCCAGGTCGTCGAAGACGGCGACCTGGTCGGTGAGGGAGGCGGCCGGACCGCCGACCACGACCTCGACGTCGGGTGGGGCGTTGGCGCCCGCGACCTCGCGCAGTTCGTCGACCTTGCCGGTGATGTCGTCCTCGCGCTCCATCGGCACGACGGTCAGGTACGCCTCGCCGTCGTCGGACGGCACGGGCGGGGAGACCTGCCCGCCGCGCGCGACGAAGGGCGCGAAGGAGACGCGCTCGGCGTTGGCCTGCCGCCCGGCCTCGGGGCCCGTGTAGACGACGACGGCCGGTATGACCTCATCCGTACGGAACTTCTCCAGCTCCGTGTTGACCTGCGCGGACTCGGCGTCGCGCGGCAGGAAGGCGTTCGGCCCGGACTCCTCGACCTCGCCGAGCTTGCCGGCCAGCGGGCCGAGCGCGACGACGAGGAGCAGCCAGGCGGCCAGGACGAACCATTTCGTCCGGCGCCCGCCCGGGGCGGTGGACAGCCGGTTCAGCCGCTTGATCCAAGCGGACATGGGTGGTCTCCTTCAGGGAGGAAGTGGTTTTCTGCGATGGGCTCGCGGGAATGTGCTTCTGCCTCGTACGGCCGGGAGTTGCCGCTCCCGGCCGTACACCAACTGCCGTACAACTGCTGTACACCAACTGCCGTACGGCAGAAGGGACTTACTCGATCTCGCGCATCATCTTCTCCATCGAGGTGAGCGCGATCCGGGCCTGGGTGAGCTCCTCGACCGTGCGGCGCTGGATCTCGACGTTGTCCTCCAGCAGGGCCTGGTACTTCACCGCCATCTGCCGGTACTGCTCCTCGCGGGACGCCACCATCCGGGCCCGCCAGGTCGCGGCGATCTGCCATACGAACACCATCAGGAAGAGGAAGACCCCTGCGGCGCCGACCGCTCCCACCAAGTCTCCGTTCATCGCGCGGTCTCCTTCACTGTCGTGGCCTGCTCTTCCTGGTCATCGGTGCTGTTGGTGCTGTCGGTGTTCTTCTCGGTGAGTGTCTGTGCCGCTCGGGCGACGGTTTCGGGGGTCAAGGTGTACGAGAAGGGCGTCAGCTCGAAGTACTTCATCGCCTTGCCGCTCTCGGACAGTTCGAGCGACCCGGCCACGAGCCCGGCCGCCTCCAGCCGCTGCAGGTGCATGTGCAACAGCGGGCGGCCCATGCCGATCTCGCGGGCCAGGGCGCTGACGTAGTTGCGCCCCCCGGCGAGCGCGGCGACGATCCGCATCCGGTGCGGATTGCCGAGGGCCGCCAGGACCTTCAACAGCTCGTCCCCTGATGGCCCTGACGGCCCTGAGGGCGGGGAATCCTCGCTCATGACTCAACCCTGACGGCTGAGCCGGACACCTGTCAAAAGAACCTGACACATGTCGGGGAAAGCTGGGGGAACCCTGGGGGAATCTCAGGGACACGTCAGGGTCGTATGTAGTCGTATGTAGTCGTATGTATGAGGGTCGTGTGTATGAGGGAGAGGCTGGGGCGACGGGCGACGGGCGACGTAAGGGATCCGTCATCTTCTGATGAGAGTCGTACGGCCGCCGGGTGCGTTTGAGTGGGTGACGTTCATGTGAGGGCTGCTGGAGGGGATGAGGATGGGGCGCGCGCGGAGGAAGAGCAAGGTGACCGGACCGGTGATCGCCGGGGTGCTGACGGTGGCCGTGGTGCTGGTCGGCGCGGGGCTGTACTGGTTCCAGCCGTGGAAGCTGTGGCAGGACGAGACCGTGACGGAGGCCCTGCCCACGGTGACGGGCAACCCGGCGCCCGCCACGACGCCGCCCTCGGACGCGGGTACGGATACGGGTGTGGACACGGATGCCGGCACGGGTGCGGAGGCGGGCGCGGGCACGGGTGCGGGCGCGGGTGCGGAGGCGGGCGCGGGTGCCGAGTCCCCCGAAGGCGCCGCTTCCCCGGAGGGCGCCGCTTCCCCCGAGCCGACCCAGCCCGCCGAGCCGGTGACTCTGGCCAACGGCGAACTGATCAGCCATGAGCACTCGACCACCGGCTCGGTACGGCTGCTGCGCCTGGGCGACGGTTCCCACGTGCTGCGCCTGGAGGGTCTCGACACCAGCAACGGACCCGACCTGCGCGTCTGGCTGACCGACGCGCCGGTCCTGCAGGGCCAGGCCGGCTGGCACGTCTTCGACGACGGCAAGTACGTCAGCCTCGGCAAGCTCAAGGGCAACAAGGGCGACCAGAACTACGCGCTCCCGGCCGACGTCGACCCCGCCGCCTACAGCAGCATCAGCATCTGGTGCGACCGCTTCGACGTGTCGTTCGGGGCGGCGGAGCTGACGCGGGCGGTGTGATCGAGGGGATCGGCGCCCGCAGCGCGTCGGCCGTCGGCTCGGGCATGGGGGAGCCGGACGACCACGGGCTCGGGCGCTCGGCGCGGCAGCCTGAGGGCACCGAGCTGCACCTGGCCGTGGAGCCGGGCCAGAAGCCCATGTCCATCGTGATCACGGCCGGGCAGCGGGGAGTCTCTCCGCAGTTCGAGCCCGTTCCGGAGAAGGTCCGTGTGCCCTGCCTGGACCGGCCCAACGGCCAACCCATGTGCCTGTCAGGCGTAGGCCTCCCGGAAGAACCGTGCCTACCTGCGGCGGCGCGGGATCCGGCGCACCATCACGGACAAGACCGACCAGGCCCGCAACCGCAAGAAACGCGGGTCCCACGGCGGCCGGCCGCCGAAGTTCGACCCGGTGGACTACCGGAAGCGTCACCGGTCGAATGCGGGATCAACCGCCGCAAGAGACACCGGGCCGTGACCCGCGATACGACAAGCTCGCGGTCCGCTACGAAGCAGCCGTCCTCGTCGCGGCCATCAACGAGTGGCTGTGACCAGCTACCACGGGCACCCGACCTCAAGTGTGTGAGCCTCAAGAAGACATCGCAGCGCGGTCGGACTCGCTGCGCAGAACACAGAATTCGTTGCCTTCAGGGTCCGCGAGGACGGCCCAGCCCGCGCCGCCGGGTTTTCGGCGATCGGCGACGAGGGTGGCACCGAGGTTCAGCAGCCGCTTGACCTCCTCCTCGCGCGAGGTTTTCGGGCGCAGACACAGGTGGATCCGGTTTTTGATCGTCTTCGGTTCTGGCACTTGGTTGAAGTGCAGCAGCGGGCCCTCCGGCAGCATCACCTGAGTCTCCGGGTCGCCCGGTTTGTCCTCCGGATGCAGTGGACAACCGGTCACCTCGCTCCAGAACCGAGCCAGCTCATAGGCATCCGCACAGTCGATCGCCACGTTCTGCAATACCGAGACCATGCACGTGAGCCTGCCTGAGCACCGCTCGGTCCGCTACCGAATTGCGCCCAGACTCCACCGGCACACCGTTCAAGCTCCGGTGTCACACGACACGAGCACCCCTTCCGACGTCCGTCGCCGTCGTCGTGACCGCATCAGTGCCCCGTCGGCCCGCGGGTACCGCCACGGCCACGTCGGCTGATGCAAGCGCTGTCCGCACCCCGGTTGACGTGCGTGTCGTCCTCGCTTGATCGCGCTGGTGTCCGGTGACGCGCTCTGACGGGGGACAACGGGGAATCGGGAGTGATCCGTGCCGGTCACGCGCAGTAGCGTCCAAGCGCACTGCTCCCCCTCCCCGACTCCCCGAACGGAGATCAGGCAGTTGAACCCTGCCCTCAGCACGGAGGTCCCCGGCGCGGAAGTGCCCGGCAAGGAAGGCCCGCCCCGGTTCCTTGTCACCTCCGTCGGCAAGCGCGCCGGTTTCCATGCGGCGGTGCGTGACGCGTTGGCCGATCTGGTGGCCGACTCCGAACGCGTACTGCTCGATACGGCGACCACCGCCCCCACCCCCAGCCCCATCCCCTTGAGGCACCCGGCCTACCGCGACCTCATAGCCAAAGCCCGGCGCTTCCTGGCCGAGGCGCTGCCCCGGGCCGAGATCAGGCTCCGTACCACCGACGTGCTGGACGAGAACGACAACAACGGAGACGAGAAGGGCGGGGAAGGCGAGAAGGACAGGGAAGGCGAGCCGGACCTGCTGCTCGTCGACACCGCCGCCGCCGGGCTCGGCGCCCCGCCCTTCGCCACCCCCCACCTCCGCAACGCGGTCCTCTACGCGGAGGGCCGACCGCACTCCACCCGCGTCGCCCACGACCCCGAAGTGCTCCAACTGCCCGACGAACCCTGGGTACTCACCGCCGACGTGGCCCGCCGCTTCACCGACCACATCCAGCGGAACCACGGCCACTCGGCCCTGCGGTCCGCCTCGCGTACCGGGCCTCCGGCGCTGGCGCGGGCGCTGTACGACTTCCTCACCGAACGGGCGGGCAGCGCCTGGGGGTTGCACTACTACACCGGGTCGGTCGTCTCGGGGCTCATCGACGAGCTGGACCGGCTGGCCGCGGGGCAGGGCAACCCCGTACTGCGTGGCCCGAGTGAACACAGCCTGGCGTGCGGGGCGTTGGCGCGATGGCAGTTGGACGAGGCGCCGTTCCTGATCGTCGTCACCAGCGGGATGGTCGACGAGTTCCGGGGAACGCTGGCCAATCTGCGGCAGGACCGGGCGCGCGGGTTCATCGTCTGCGCCGACTCCCCGAGCGAGGCGTGGTTCCCGCTCCAGGGCACGGTCCACGCGGCCGAGGACTCGCGGGCCGTCCTCGCCGCCCGGGGTATCCCGTACGTATACCTGAACGATCCGCGTCGGCTGCGGGAGGACCTCGCCGCCGCCTGGGCCGCGTACGAGGAGAACAACGGGCCCGTCGTCCTGCTGGCCACCCCCTCCGTGCTCGCCTCGTCCACCCCCATCGGGTCACCCGGGCCCGCCGCGCGGCCCCGGCCCGCGACGCTCCACGTCCGCGAGGACCAACTCGCCCCCGTCGTCGACCTGGTGAATGCAGAACCCGTCAGGCTGCTGTGGCAGTGCGGGCGGCTCGACCGGGAGGAGTCCGGGCTCGTCCACGAGATCGCCGCGCGGGCGGGGATCGCGCTCGCCGACTGCATCACCCGGCCGGGCTCCGTCGCCGGGTACCGCGACGGGCGGAAGGTGGACGAGTACCTCGGCAGCCTCGCCCTCTTCGGCTACTCGGCGCGGGTGCACGCCTTCCTGCACCGCGACGGGCGGCTGCGTCCGCGTGACGAGAGTTGCGTGCTGTTCCTCAAGAGCCGCGTCGGCGAGGTGGCCACCCCCTTCTCGCCCCGGGCCCTGGCCCGCAACCTGCGGATCGCCCAGGTGACCCACGAGGCCGCGCACCTCGCCCCCTTCACCGACCTCCCCGTGCACGCCGAGGCCCGCGACTTCCTGCGCGCACTGCGCGAACGCCTCGACGTCGACCCCACGGTCCTCGAAGCCCGCCGCGCGGGCGTCGCCGAGGCCAGCGAAAGCGCCGACGACGTGGTGCACGCCCTGCCCGTCCTGCCCATGTCCGCCAACTACTTCACCCACCGCCTCGGCCGGGTGCTGGAGAGCCTGATCACCGAGGAGGGCTACACCTACACCGGGGTGTACGACGCGGGGCGCGGCGGCATGTCGGCCGTACGCAACCTGCCGAGGACCGGGCCCGGCTTCTCCGGCTGGTACGGGCGCGCCCTGATGGGTGACGCGCTCCAGGCCGTCCCTGCCGTGGCCCTCACCAGGGACGACAACGTCCTCGCCTTCGTCGGCGACGGCGCCCTGGCCCTCGTACCGGACATCGTTCCCACGCTGGTGCAGCAGGTGTGTCTCTACGGGCGGCCGCTGCGCCGCAACCTGACCGTGTTCCGGCTCATCGACGGCGGGCACTCGGCGATCCGCTCCTACCAGGAGGGCCGCGCGGGCGCCGGGCTGAGCCGCCAGAACCAGGTGGTGCACCTGCTGGACGACGAGTGGACCCGCGACTTCGGCCGGCTCACCGTCCGCCACCGGGTCGTCGAGGACGTCGTCGACGGCGACCTGCGCGACTGGCTGACCCGCCCGGCCACGGTCAACCTCTGCTCCGTCCTGCTCTCCCACAACAACGAGGGCGACGGTCTCGGCCTGCTCTCCGCCCTGGGCTGGCAGCGCGACGAGCCCTCCACGCTCGGCCGTCCGGCCCGGCCGAAGCGGTACGGGTGAGCGGCCACCACGCCTGAGCCTGCCTGTCGCAGACCGGGTCCCCAGCTTGTCGCAGACCGAGTCCCCACCCCGCCTCCCAGGAGTTCATGTTGCCCCCTACCGCGGCACCCCCCTCCACCCCCTCTGCCCCCTCCACCCCCTTCGGCTTCCTCGCCCACACCGTCGACGCCGGACACCGCAACCAGGTCCGCGCCCTCGACCTCCTCGGCCGCGTCCTCGACGACCACCGGGGCACGGTCCCGACGGCCCCCGGCGTCAGCGTGCCCGTGCCGCTGCTCACCTCCGTCACCTCGCCGACCGGCGCCCGCTGCACCGGCGAGGTGCGCCAACTTCCGTACACCGCCGAGCAGTTGATCCGCCGCCCCACCACTTCCCGCGAACTCGTCGCCGCCGAGGCCGCCCGGCTGCGCGACTCCGGCGCCCGGCTGATCGGCCTCGGCGGCGCTACCTCGATCGTCGGCGACCGCGGGGTGTGGACGGCACGCCAGGTCGGTACGGCGGTGACGAGCGGCAACTCGCTGACGGTGTACGCGGCCCATCGGCAACTCATGTACGTCGTACGGCTGCTGGAGCTGGCGCCGGAGTCGACCCGGGTGGCCGTCGTCGGCTACCCCGGCTCGATCGGGCTGGCCGTGGCCAAGCTGCTGCTGGCCGACGGCTTCCAGCAGCTGGAGCTGGTGTGCCGCCGCAGCAACCGGGCCGCCCTGCTCGCCCACCTCGCCCCGGCCGACCACGGGCGGGTCCGGCTGGTGCGCGAGGTCGCCCAATGCGCCGACGACACCCGGCTGTTCGTCGCCGCGTCCTCGGTGGGCGGCCTCGTCGACCCCGGCCGGCTGCCGCCCGGCTCGGTGGTGGTCGACGTGGCGCTGCCGCGCGATGTGACCGGGCCGCCGGGTGCCGGCGGTGACGTACTCGTCGTCGACGGCGGGCTGGTCAGCGGGTCCGAGGGCGTCGTCATCGGGGACGGGGGCCTGCCCGGCCCGACCCAGCAGCTCAACGGCTGTCTCGCGGAGACGATCGTCCTGGCCCTGGAGGGGCACAGCGAGTCGTTCTCGCTGGGGCGGGAGCTGCCGCTCGAACGGGTGCGGCTGATCGGGGAGTCGGCGGCACGGCACGGCTTCACCCCCGTACCCCTGGCGTCGTTCGGGCGGCGGATCGCGGACGAGGAGATCCTGCGGCTGGGGCGGTACCACCGGCGGCCGGTGCTCCTGAGCACCCGTACGGACGTCACCGAGGCCACCAAACGGCGCTTCCGCGACCGGATCAACCCGCCCATGGCCCGCCTCTTCTCCGCCCACGGCCTGGACCGCGTCTTCACCCGCGCCCACGGCTCCACCCTCACCACCGAGGACGGCACCGACTACCTGGACTTCGTCGCCGGGTACGGGTGCCTCAACCTCGGCCACAACCACCCCACGGTGACCCGGCGGCTGCGGGAGTTCCTCGACGGGGGTGCGCCGACGTTCGCGCAGTACGTGTCGATGCCCGAGCGGACCGCCGAACTCGCCGAGCGGCTGGGGGACTTGGCACCCGGCCGACCGGAACGGGTGTTCTTCGGCAACTCCGGGACGGAGGCCGTCGAGGCCGCGCTGAAGGTGGCCCGCGCGGCGACGGGCCGGACCCGTCTCGTCCACGCCGACAACAGCTACCACGGCAAGACCCTGGGGGCCCTGTCCGTCACGGGCCGCGAGCAGCACCGACGCCCCTTCGGGCCGTTGCTGCCGGACACGGTCGGGGTGCCGTACGGGGACCTGGACGCGCTGGCCGACGTCATCGAGGGCGCGGCGGCGTTCATCGTGGAGCCGGTGCAGGGGGAGGGCGGGGTGGTCCTGCCGCCGCCCGGATACCTCCAGGCTGCGCGTGAGCTGTGCCGCCGGGCCGGAGCGGCTTTCGTCCTCGACGAGATCCAGACCGGACTCGGGCGTACGGGGCGCATGTTCGCCGCCGAACACGAGGAGGGACTCGAACCCGATGTCCTCTGCCTGGCCAAGTCCCTCTCCGGAGGGCTGATCCCGATCGGCGCGACCCTGTGCCGGGCCGACCTGTGGGACGCGGCGTACGGCAGTACCGACCGCGCGCTCCTCCACTCCTCGACCTTCGGCGGCGGCAACTTCGCGGCGACGGCGGGGCTGGCGACCCTGGACGTACTGGCCGAGGAGGGGCTGCCGGAACACGCCCGCGAGGTCGGCGAACACCTGCGTTCCTCGCTCCGGAAGGCCTGCGCGCCGTACGGCTTCGTCAAGGACATCCGCGGTATCGGCCTCATGACCGCGATCGAGTTCGACGGCGACTTCTCCGGCGCCGTCTCCTCCCTCACCGACGAACTCCTCACCCGCCTCCCCGGCGACCTGCGCACCCTCGCCGACTGGCTCCCCGACGACCTGCGTACGGCGCTGACCCGGGCCGGCGAGGCCATGGAATCCACCCTCGGCGACCTGATGTGCCTCCGTTTCGTGGGCTCACTCGCCCGCGACCACCGCGTCCTCACCTTCGTCACGGCCAACCGCACCCGGGTGATGCGGATCCAGCCCCCGCTGGTGCTGACCTTCGCGGAGGCGGACCGCTTCGTGGAGGGCGTGGCGGCGGTGTGCGCGGAGCTGGCGTGCCACGCGGATGTGGAGGCGTGGCGGCCGAGGGAAGCCTGACCCGTCCGACGAACACCCCTTGTACAGGAGGACTCTCATGAGCGAGAACACCGAACAACGCCTGGCCGCCGTCATGGTGGAGCGCCTGGGCCTGCACCCCGACGAACTCACCCCCACCGCCCGCTTCAGGGACGACCTCGGCCTCGACTCCCTCGACATGGTCGAGCTGGTGTCGGCGCTGGAGGAGGAACTGGGCGTGTCCGTGACGGACGAGGTGGCCTCGGCGCTCACCTCGCTCGGTGAGGTGGCCGCCTATGTGGACGCCCGGCTCACGGCCACGAGGGAGTCGGCGGCGTGAGCGGCCGGGGGGTGGTGGTCACCGGGGTGGGGCCGGTGACCTCGGTGGGGGTGGGCGCGAAGGCGTTCCACGCGGGCCAGCTGGCGGGGCGCAGCGGCGTACGCCCCATCAGCCGGTTCGACGCCTCCGCCCTGCCGGTGCGGATCGCGGCGGAGGTCGACCTGCCCGACCACCTCTGCCTCGGCCGGCGTGACGCGCTGGCCACCGACCGGATCACACACCTGGCCGCGGCGGCCGCGTCCCTGGCCCTGGAGGACGCGGGCCTGGACCTCGACGCGGCCGACGTGACCGACCGGAACCGGACCGGCGTCGTCCTCGGCATCGGCTGCGGCGGAGTGGAGACCATCGAGCACAACGCGGCGGCCCTGGCACTGAAGGGCCCCGGGGCGGTCGGCGCGCGCTTCGTGTCGATGTCGATGTCGAACAGCCCCGCCTCGTGGCTCGCCATCCGGTACGGCCTGGGCGGTCCCGTGACCACCACGGTGACGGCCTGCGCCAGCGGCGCCGACGCGCTGGCGATGGCGTACGGGATGATCACCACGGGCGAGGCCGACGTCGTCCTCGCGGGCGGTACGGAGGCTCCGGTCAGCGGCCTCGCGGTGAGCAGCTTCGCCCGGATGAAGGCCCTGTCCACCCGCAACGACGCCCCTGAACTCGCCAGCCGCCCCTTCGACACCGACCGCACGGGCTTCGTCCTCGGCGAGGGCGCGGCCGTCCTCGTCCTGGAGGCGTCGGACCACGCACGGGCCCGGGGCGCCACACCGCTGGCCGAACTGCTCGGCTACGGCCGCACCTGCGACGCCCACCACGTCGTGGCCCCCCGCCCGGACGGGAGCGCGGCGGCCCGCGCGATGACGACGGCGCTCCGGGCGGCGTCACTGACCCCGGCGGACGTCTCCCACGTCAACGCCCACGGCACAGGCACCCGCCTCAACGACGCCGCGGAGGCAACGGCGTTGCGAACAGCCCTGGGCCCGGCCGCCTCTCGTATCCCGGTAACGGCCACCAAGTCCCTCACCGGCCACACCCTGGGCGCCGCGGGCGCCATCGAGGCCGTGGCCGCCGTCCAGTCCCTCGTCCACCAGGTCCTGCCCCCGACGGCCAACCTCGACGTCCCCGACCCCGCCCTCACCCTGGACGTGGTGAGGAACGAGCCCCGCGAGGCCACCGTCTCGACGGTCCTCACCAACTCGTTCGCCTTCGGCGGCCACAACGTGGTCCTGGCGTTCGGGCGGCCGTAGGGCGGCGGTTCGCGAGTTCGCGTCGGGCGACCTGGAGGTGAGTTCCACCGCGTTTCCTCGCAGGGTGCCCCGCTGCAGGCCGGGGGCGAAGGCGAGCTCCTGCGGGGCAGGGCAGGAATGGACGAATCGCCGTCAGAGCGATTCGTCGTTGCCCTCAACGCCGTGGAGGGCGCCCTCAAGCAGGTGCAGGATCTCGGCGTTGAGGGACCGCCGGTCAGCGGCTGCCTGGGCGGCGAGCCGGGCGTGGAGTTCTTCGGGGATGCGGAGTGTGAATTTGAACATGCCGTCATTATGCCGCTACAGTGACGGCATGGCAAGGTTCCGTCTGTACCCGACGCGTGCGCAGGAAGAGCAGATGCTCCTGCACTGCGCGCACGCCCGGTACGTGTGGAACCTCGCCGTCGAGCAGCATGCGCACTGGCGCAGGTGGCGCACGTCCGCGCCCGGTTTCGCCGAGCAGTGCCGCCAGCTCACCGAGGCCCGGCGCGAGAACGGGTGGCTCGGCGCCGGGAACGCGGATGTGCAGCAGCAGGCCCTGAAGGACTTCGCCAAGGCCAGGAACGCCAAGTTCACCTCCGGCTTCGGTGAGCCGACCTGGCGGAAGAAGTTCGTGCACGAGGGCTTCCGTGTCATCGGCACCGACCGCGTCCCGGAGTTCGACGACGACGGCACGCCGAAGCTCAACGTCAAGACGGGCAAGCAGGTCATGGGCCGCTCGGTCGTCGTGCAGAAACTCAACCGCAAGTGGGCGCAGGTGAAGGTGCCCGGCTGCGGCTGGGTCCGCTTCCGGCTCACCCGCACCAAACTCCCGTCGGCGAAGACGTTCCGCGTCACGCTGAAGAACAACCAGTGGCACATCGCGTTCGCGGTCATCCCCGAACCGGCCGACGCACCCGGCACCGGGGAGGTCATCGGCATCGACCGCGGGGTGAAGATCACTGCTGCCTTGTCTGACGGCCGCAAGCTGAACTGCCCGCAGCTCACCGTCAAGGAGCGGGCCCAGATCCGCAAGCACCAGCGCCGGGCGGCACGAGCGAAGAAAGGAAGCACGGAAAAGGCCGCCGATTACGCCAAGGTCGCCAAGCTCAAGGCACGCGAGGCGGACCGGCGCAAGGACTGGTGCGAGAAGACCAGCACCATGCTCGCCGGGTCGTACGGCCTGATCCGGTTCGAGAAACTGCACATCAAGAGCATGACGCGCTCGGCCAAGGGCACGGCCGAGCAGCCCGGCAAGAACGTCAGGCAGAAGGCCGGACTGAACCGGGCAATCCTGGCCCAGGGCTGGGGCCTGCTCCGGCAGCGCACCGAGCACAAAGCCCCTGGCAGGGTCGAGGACGTACCAGCCCCCTTCACGTCTCTGCGATGCAGCGCCTGCGGATGGATCGAGAAGAACTCGCGCAAGAGCCAAGCCGACTTCGTCTGCGTGTCCTGCGGGTTCACCTGCAACGCGGACGAGAACGCAGCAGTCAACGTCGCGGCAGGACAGGGCGGGATCCCTCGCCCCCGGTGCTCAGCCGGTGCCGGAGGGGTGACAGCGGCCACTGGCCGTTCGAGCGCCCGTGAACCTCAACCCACCAGGGTTGGAATCCCCCTCTTTTTAGAGGGGGAGGATGTCAAGTCGTCTACACCGTCTGGCAGGCCTCGCACATGGACCAGACGTACTTCCTGTGCAGTGACGTGAACTTCCGCTGATCCCCGCCGACCTCGGCATGCGCGTACGGCCCCCTCCGCGGACCCACCGCGGAGGGGGCCGACTCGTGCCCTCGTACAACAGAGGAACTTCTCCCCAAGGAACCTCTCCCCCAACAGGCAACCCGGGCACCGCCTTTACCACTCTCACAGGGCGCTCAAAGGCGGGCTGAACCGCTGAACCATCCGATGCCCGTTGCCACTTGACCAGGGCACTCGCAGACGAGGAACCGATGACCAGTCAGCAACACAGCAGTAGCAGTAGCAGTAGCAGTAGCAGTAGCAGTAGCAACAGCAACAGCAACAGCAACAGCAGCAACAGCAATCGCTTAAAGCGTTCGGCGTTCGCGGCGGGAGCCGCGCTCACGGTGGTTGTCGCCGGAGCCGGAGCCGCTCCCGGGGCGCCGAGTGCGTCGGGGGCGCCGAAGCTCAAGCTGATCGCCGCGTCGAACTCCATCACGCTCGACCGCTGGGAGTGGGAGGGGGAGGGCGGGGTCTACCTGGACCTCGGCACGTACGTCACGGTCGACGACGTACCGCTGGAGTTCAAGGTGACGCGGAAGTCGTACAAGGACCCTGTCGTCGCCCAGCAGATCATCCGCGACGGGAGCGGTACGAAGACCAGGAAGCTCCCCGCCGGTCTGGTGAACGACTTCTCGGGGCTGCCCGGCTTCCTGGAGGTGTCGATCACCGACGCGGCCGGTGAGGAGGTGTCGCGGACCGAGAGCACCTTCTGCCCGAACAACGCCTCGGGCCGCATCCGCCCGGACGCCCCGGCGACGTCGAAGTATCCGCAGAGCTGCCCCACCAACCCCTTCACACTCGGCTCGGTGTGGGGTGTGGAGAAGGGCTGGGCGTCCAACACCAGCACGGTCGACTACGACCGGCCGGTGGACCTGCCGGCGGGTGAGTACACGGCCGAGGTCGGGGTGGCGAAGAAGTACCGCGAGTTCTTCGGCATCCCGGACGACCGGCCGACGATCAAGGTGACGGTACGGGAGGAGACCGACGAGGGCGGAGTGGGCCTGGCGGCCGCCCATCACGGAGGCCACGAGGCCGGAGCGGGAGACGGCCACCACTTCGGCGCGCGCGGCGCCGACGCCCCCACCCCGCCCGCCCTGTCGCATGCACTCGAAGACCGCGGCCGGGCCCACCACCTGGGCGACGGCCCCGGCCACACCGACGGCTCGCGCATCGCCCCCGCGCTGCGGCCCAACGCCAAGCGCCCCACCGGCCGAGCGGGCGTTCCGGCCGACGTGCCCAAGCCGGACCTGCGTTCGCTCCCGGCCTGGGACATCGCGATCACGGACGGCGAGGACGGCGACGTCCCCGGCAAGGACTACCTGGCCTTCAGCGCCAATGTCTGGAACGCGGGCCCGGCCCCCCTCGTGGTGGACGGCTTCCGCAGCCCGGGCAAGGACCTGATGGACGCGTACCAGTATTTCTATGACGCGGACGGCAACCAGGTCGGCTACACGCCCACCGGCACCATGGAGTGGGACGCGCGCATCGGCCACGAGCACTGGCACTTCACCGACTTCGCCAGCTACCGCCTCCTCAGCGAGGACCAGACCAAGGAGGTCCGCAGCGGCAAGGAGGCCTTCTGCCTCGCCAACACCGACGCCATCGACTACACGGTCAAGAACGCCAACTGGCACCCGTACAACACGGACCTGTCCACGGCCTGCGGGGAACAGAACTCGATCTCCGTCCGTGAGGTCCTCGACGTGGGCTCCGGTGACACGTACACCCAGTACCGGCCCGGCCAGTCCTTCGACATCACGGACCTGCCGAACGGCACGTACTACATCCAGGTCATCGCCAACCCGGAGAACCGCCTCCAGGAGACGAACCTGAACAACAACGTCGCGCTCCGCAAGGTCGTCCTGGGCGGGGAGCCGGGGGCTCGGACGGTGAGCGTGCCGCCGCATGAGCTGATCGACGCTCCGTAGCACAGTGAGTGCCACAGACTCCCAGGTCACTGACCTGGCCGGAGCTGACCGGACCTGACCTGGGGGTCTGTGGTGCGGACACGTGGTTCCCCTGACGGGGACCGAGATGCTGTATCGCGGCGCTGCCGCCTGCCCGTGTCGACCTGGCCGAGACGGGCCGCGACCAGCGCCGGGACCTGCTGGCAGGGCTGACCGCGGCCATCGTCGCGCTGCCGCTCGCCCTCAGGTATCGGGAGACGACCGCTCCCGCCCGCCCCTGGTTTGTCCACAGGGTGTGGAAAAACTGTTCCAGGCCCGAAGCGTCGGCATCCCCGACCCCGACCCCGACCCCGACCCCGACCCCGACCCCGACCTCGTCCTCGTCCTCGTCCTCGTCCTCGTCCTCGGCCACTCCACCGTCCGTGACCACTTCACCGGCACCGGCACCGGCACCGCCGTGCCGCCGGACTCCCCAGTCCCGGGCCGGTGGGGCGAGCCCCCTCCGACGTACCGGCGACCGACCCCAGACAGCCTTTGCCATCTCTTTACAACCCGCCCCGCCGCTGCCTCGTCTCTCCGCTCGATCCGTAACGCAGCCCGCCGGATCACCGGGCGGGCGGACCGACGAAAGAGAGCGACTCATGCGCCGAACTGCCCTCAGTGCCCTGGCACTTGCGTGCACCGCCGTGCTGGCGACCACCGCGCCCGCGTTCGCCGACGATCCGAGCCCGGTCCCCTCGGTCGCCAGCGAGGCCCCGCCCACTCCCGTCCCGTCGGACGCCCCCGAACCGGCGCAGGAGGCGAGCCCCGTCCCCTCGAAGGTGAGCGAGGGCGAGGTGCCCCCGACGGAGAACGGGGGCCAGGTCGCCGTCGTACCGAGCGGCGCGCCCGACACCGGAGTGACGGCGGAGTCCTCGGAGGCCGGGGCGGGCGGGCTGATCGGCGGGGGCGCTGCCGCGGTGCTCGTCGCGGGCGGTGCGACGTTCTTCGTCGTACGTCGCCGGCGGGCGACCGGGGCATGACCTCGATCTCCAGGCGTACGTTCGCCACGGCGGCGATGGCCTCGCTGCTGGTGGGCTGCTCCGGCTCCGGCTCCGGGACCGACCAGGCCAGGAGTACGAGGAGGAGTACGCAACCGCCTTCGTCGGACTCGCCCTCGGACCCGGACTCGGGTTCCGCGGAGGTGGCGACGCATGCTCTGGAGCGTTCGGTCCCGGTCGGGCTGCGGATTCCGGCCATCGGGGTCGACACCCCGGTCATGCGGCTGGGGCTGGCGCCGGACGGCACGGTGGAGGTGCCCCCGGCCGAGGCGAACGACCTGGCGGGCTGGTACCGGCACTCGCCGACACCGGGTCAGGTCGGCCCGTCGGTCATCCTCGGCCATGTCACGGTCGGCGCGTACGGGGACGGGGTCTTCCGCCAACTCGCGCGCCTGAACCGGGGCGACCGGATCGTGGCCCGCCTGGAGAACGGCACGGAGGCGGAGTTCGCCGTCAGCGGCCTGCGAACGATCGCCAAGGCGGACTTCCCGACCGACCAGGTCTACGGGGACGTAAACCGCCCGGAGCTGCGGCTGATCACCTGCGGCGGCCCCCGTACCGGCGACGAGTACCGCGACAACGTGATCGTCTTCGCCGAACTGAGCTGAACGGCCCTGACCCACCGGCATCGCACGGAAGCCGGGCCGACGGAACGCAGCACAGCACAACGCAGCACAAGGCAGCACTGCGCAACGTACGCCGAAGGCCCGGCATCTTCCCCCACGAGTGCCACCACGTGCCATCACCACCATGGAGAGCGTTGAAACGGTCCCGTGACAAGTCCCGTGACAAGGCAGCGTCCGAGCTGTTCGCCGCCCTCTACCCGCGCCTCGCCGGCTGGTGCCGCCGTCTCGTCGACGACGACGAGACGGCCCACGAGGTCGCCTCCGAGGCGTTCACCCGGCTCTGGGCCCGCTGGAGCCGGGTGGAGGAGCCCCGCGGTTTCCTCTACGTCACCGCCGCCAACCTCGTCCGGGACCACTGGCGCAAGCTGGAGCGCGAGCGCAAGGCGATGCACCGCGTCACCACGGAAGCGGTGGTCCGCGCCCCCACCGAACAGACGGACCCGTCCGTACGCCTCCTCGTGCAGTCCCTGCCGGAACGACTACGCGTCCCGATCCTCCTCCACTACTACGCTGACATGCCGATCCGGGAGGTGTCCGTGCTGACCGGACGCAAGGAAGGAACCGTCAAGGCCGACCTCCACGCGGCCCGAGAACTGCTCCGCGTCCACCTGAGGAGAAGCCTTGACCACACGCTTTGACGACGGCCCGGACGGCCCGGAGTTCGACCCCGACGACCCCCTCGCGGTGATCCTCCGTCCCACCTCCGCCCACCTCGGCCCGCCCCCCGGCCGCTACGAGGCGATCCGCCGCACCGCGTCCCGCCGCCGCCTGCTCCGCGCCGCGGCGACCGGGGTCGGCATGGTGTGCGCCGTCGCGGCTCTCATCGCCCTCCCCCTCCACCTGACGACACCCGACGCCCCCGCCTCCCCGTCGGTCCCTCTCGCCCCACCGCCCACGAGCGACCACTCGACGCGCCCCACCCCGTCGGCAGTGCCCACCCCGTCGGAGTCGCCCGTCCCCTCAGTACCGCCCGAGCTTGTCAGCCCCGTCCCCGCCACGACCCCCGGAACCGACGACTCCCGCACCCCGGTCACCCCGACAGACCCCGCCCAAGGACCATCGGAACCGTCAGCGATCCCGGCCCCGACCCAGCCCCCGACCTCGGCGGGTGCCGTCCCGTCGGCGATCGAGACCGACGCCGCCGCCACACCCGAGAGCGGCACCGGACCGTAGGCACCTTCGAGTGATCCTCGCGTCAGGCGAGGTCGGAGAGATCGTCTCGGGTGAGGGAGACCGACCCGGCGGCGATGTTCTCCTCCAGATGGGCGAGGGAGCCGGTGCCGGGAATGGCCAGGGTGGCGGGAGAGGAGGCGAGCAGCCAGGCCAGGGCGATCTGAGGGACCGTCGCACCATGCCGTTCCGCGACCTTGGCCATCCGGCCCTCGGCGAGATCGCTCACGCCGCCCCCCAGCGGAAAGAACGGCACGTACGAGATACCGACCTCCTCACAGACAGCCAGAACCTCCGCGTCATCCCGCTTGGCGGCGTGGAAATGATTCTGGACGGCCGCCACGGGTGCGATCGCACGAGCCTCGGCGAGGTGGCCGGCGTCGACGTTGCTCAGGCCCAGGTGGCGGATCAGACCCTCCTCACGCATCGCGGCCAGCGCCTCGAAGCGTTCGGCGACGGACTCGCCGCGCGGCGGAGGCGCGATGCCCCCGACGCGCAGATAGACCAGATCGAGGCGATCCACACCAAGGGTTTCGAGATTCTCCTCGACCAGCGGCCGCAGGTCCGCAGGGTCGGTGGTCCCGGCCAGGCCGCCGTCGGGGGTCCGCACCGGCCCCACCTTGGTGGCGATGACCAGGTCGGCCGGGTAGGGATGAAGGGCCTCGCGGATCAGGGCATTGGCACAAACGCTGCCGTCGCCGCTGGCGTAGAAGGCGGCGGTGTCGATGTGGTTGACGCCGAGCGCGACGGCACGGCGGAGGACGGCGCGACCGGTCCCGGGATCGCGGGCCGGACCACGGAAGCTGTTCGTGGGCAGGCGCATGGCCCCGAAGCCGACCCGGTTGATCAGAAGGTCGCCACCAAGGCGGAAGTCAAGACTCATGAACTCACCTTGGACGGCGGGCCGTTCGGGCCGCGAACCCGTGGCAGCTTGCTGCCATCGGGCAGAATGACGGAATGACAGAGGCGGCAGAGATCATGACGATCCGCGGCGACCTGGAACTCCTCGCTCGCACCGAGCACCTGTTCTCCTCCGTCCACGAGGAGTTCATCTGCGCCGCCCGCGACCTCACCACCTGGTCCCGCCCCGGAGCCCGCCAGTCCGCCCGCAACCGGCTACGCGACAACAGCACTCACCAGATCCGCAAACTCCGCAAACTGTTCAGCCCGGCCGCCCTCGCCGACGAGCACAGCCGCGAACACCTCGGCGAACTCGTCGCCAAGGGCGCCCACGTGCGCATCGCCGCCACCGCCCTCCCCCACGAGACGATCATCATCGACCGCCGTTTCGCCATCCTCGCCGGCCTGAACTCCCCCACCGGCCGCGAGTACACCCTCACCACCGCCCCCACCCTGGTCGGCGGCGTCCACGCCCTGTTCGAAGCCGCCTGGGAAACAGCCACCGACCTCCGCTCCTTCCTACGCGGCGACCAACCCCAACTCGACACCGAAAGCCGCACGGTCCTGCGCGCCCTGGGCTCGGGCGCCACCGACCAGACCGCCGCGCGGGAGCTCGGCATGTCGCTGCGAACCTACCGCCGCCGCGTTGCCGAACTCCTCACCACCCTCGACGCGGGCTCGCGGTTCGAGGCGGGGGTGCGAGCGGGGGAGCTGGGACTGGGAGGGTGAGGGGCGGCCAGGCATCCGTCAGGAACCTTCACCCAGCCACGAACGACCGCCCCCAAGGCGCAGGATGGGCTCGGCCACCCGCCGCATTTTCGGCATGTTCCATTCATCGAGCTTGATCTTCATGTGGCGGTTGTGCTCTATGTGCCAGAGCACCTCACCAGCGACGGTGGTACCCACGGTGGGCAGCTCCATCTTGTGCGGCATTGCGGTGATCTCAGCAAGACCAACTGCGTCAGGTACGCCATCGATCAGGAGCCTCCCGCTATTGGCGGACGACCAGGGGGAGAGCTCATGTCCTTGCTGCCTTCGGCAGACGTCTTCAGGTCGATTGAGCTGCAGGTTTCGCAGCTGCTCCGTGGGCAGTTGGTCTGTCCGCACATGTCCGGGGAGAGTTGCTCGGCGAGTGAGCACCTCACGCTCTCGGAGGCGAAGGAAGCGGTTGGTGGGTTTCGCCCTATTGGCACGTTCTGGAACGGCTGCCTGGTCAGCACGTGGCGGTCGGCAATTGGCAGTTTTGGGTCACCCTGCGCAAGGAAAAGCCCGGGTCAGGAAGCCTGGGGGTGAAACAAAGTCTCCAATTGCTCCCTGCGGGACCACGGCTGACGGCCGCGGTGCAGCAGCGCCCGGCTTCGGTGCGCGAACCCTGTCACAGCCAGCAGCCTCCTGTGATCGTCCGTCAGAAGGATGTAAGGCGCATCAGTCACCCAAGACAATTACCCGAACTGTTGGGACACCAGGGAGGGAAAAGCCTTGCGTATCACCCCGCTCACCCCGCTCACCCGGTTCATAGGGACCGTCTGGACCGCCTTGGGCGCCACGCTGCTGGTGACCGCCGCGGCGCCGACGGCATCCGCTGACACGGGAGTTACGGCCAAGTCCTTAGACCGTGCCGCACTGCGCAGCACGCTCGACGCCGTCCACGAAGCCGGGATGTACGGCGTCTACTCGGCCGTCAGGGAGGGCGGCGCGCGGTGGGCCGGTGCGGCCGGGGTCGCTGATGTGGAGACGGGGCGGCCGGTGCGGCCGGGGATGCGGCATCGGGTGGGGAGTATCAGCAAGACGTTCACCGCTGTCGCCGTACTGCAGCAGGTGGAGCGGGGCCGGGTTCGGCTCGACGCGCTTGTGGGGGAGTATCTGCCGGATCTGGTGAGCGGGGAGCGGGGGCGGGAGATCACCGTACGGATGCTGCTGAACCACACCAGCGGGATCGGCGACTACATCGCGGGCGCCTTCCCCTCGCTCGTCGAGGGCTCGACGGCCAGCCTCGACGAGGAGCGGTTCCGGTCCATCGCGCCGGAGGAACTGGTGCGGCTCGGTCTGGAGGCGCCCGTCACGGGGCGGCCCGGTGAGCAGCCGGGGTCGTACTCCAACACCAACTACGTGATCGCCGGGCTGCTCCTGGAGAAAATCACCGGCCAGGACGCCGAAACGTACATCACCCGGAACGTCATCGACCGGGCCGGGCTGCGCCACACCTCGTTCCCGCGCACCCCGTACATCAAGGGTCCGCACTCGAAGATGTACGAGTCGTTCTACGGTCTGATCGACCCGCCCCGCGACTACAGCGTGTACGACATGTCCTGGGCGTACACGGCGGGGGCGGTCGTCTCGACCGCCGATGACCTGAACCGGTTCTACCGCACCCTGCTGCGCGGCGGGCTGGTCGGGCCGGGCGCCCTCGACGAGATGATGCGCACGGTCGATGTCGACGGCATCGACTACGGGCTCGGGATCTACTCCCTCGACCTGCCCGGCTGTGGCCGTTTCTGGGGGCACGACGGGGCGGTCTTCGGCGCGGGTACGGTCGCGTACTCCAGCCCCGACGGCAGGCGTCAGGTCGCCCTGGGCCTGAACCTCATGAAGTACCAGCGCGTCAACGAGGACGGCACCGGCTGGGAGCCGAGCCCGATCGACGACGCCGTCAACGCGTACGTCGTCGGGGCGCTCTGCCCGGACGGCACGGCACCGCGGTCCCGGAGCGCGGACGCCGAGAGGCTGCCGCTGCCCGGCGTCGAGCTGTCCAACACCGGGTCCGACACCGTGTCCAGCACTGTGTTCAACACCGCCGACCGGGTTGCGTCCGGCGTGCGTTGAGTCGAACGACCAGCCGGCGGCGCCGCCCCCACCGCGTACGGTGCGGGCGGCGCCGCCGGTCGTGGTCAGCCGCGCTGCGGTGGGCCGAAGCGGACCCACTGGGCCGTGCTCGGGACGCCCTCGTCGTTGAGGAGGAAGAGCATGTAGTAGCCGGGGATGGCGTCCTTCGCCGAGGGCGGGGCCTTCAGCGTCAGGGAGCCGTCCGAGCGCTCGGTGATCTCCAGCTCCAGGTGCCGCTGGCTGGTGTTGATGGAGTGGGTCGAGGTGGACGGGGCCAGGACCACGGCACGGGACACGTCCCCGGGGGCGTTGGTGCCGACGGTGAACTCCTCCTGGTAGCGGAGCAGGTGGTCCGGGGCGCTGCCGAGGTGGGGGCGCTCGCCGCGGTGCAGGTAGGCCGGCTCGTAGATCTCGATCGCGCCGTGCATCTGGTCGGTGATGTCCGGGTCGTTGGCGATCTGCTGGAGCTCGTCACCGGTGATCATGATGCGGCCGTCGGGCATCACGACGGCGTTGGAGTGGTAGCCCCGCGGCAGCCGCTGCACGGGGCCCAGACGCCAGTTCTGGTTCTGGTCGCCCAGCTCGATCTGACGGTACTTCTGGTCCGCGTTCGGGTTGTACTGACCGTTGCCGTAGTCCCGGATGTCGGGCGCACCGTTGACCGTGAACAGGGAGCCGTCCGGCAGGATGAGGGTGTTGTCCTGGGTGCGGCCGAATGCCTTGGACTGGCCCTTGCTCCAGGTGCCGTCCTTGAACAGGTAGGTCTCGGGGTCCGCGGGGTCGCCCCCCATCTGCAGGACGGAGTCGGGCCCGAGAAGGCCGTTGGGCAGCGGTACGGCGGAACCGTAGAGCCGTTCCTGCCGGAGCGTCTTGCGGCCCTCGGGCTTGTCCGGCCGGTTGGGCAGGTCCGTGCGGGTCTCGGTGACCGGGTCGAACTTCCACTGCTGGTCGGAGTCCCGGCCGAAGGTGTAGATCATGCCGTCGCGCAGCGAGAACGCCTGGGGGTAGTCGTTGCGGAAGGGGGCGTCCGCGCCGAAGCGGTCGACCGGGATGTTCGAGAGCAGCGGGACGTTCGGGTCGACGGGCACCGGGTGCCCCTTGGCCGGGAAGCGCTCCACGACCTCGGTGGGGGTGCCCCAGCCGCGCTCCGACTGCCCGGAGAAGACCAGCTGACGGCCGTCCGCACCGGTGACCACGGTGGGGTACCAGCGGCCCACGGCCATGTCCGGGTGCTGCTGCCAGGTCTCCGTCCAGGGGTCGAAGACCAGCGCGAGCTTGGCGCCCGAGCCGTGGTTGCCGCCGAGGTTGCCGCCGAAGACGCCCAGCATGCCGTTGGGCAGGAAGGAGTGCCCGGCGCAGAAGAACGGTGCGGGGCGCGGCTCGTTCTTGCCGTCCGGCATGTCGATCACGGGCGGGTGAACGGCGGTGAAGGCGTCCTCCCCGGAGCCCTTCTCCGGGTCCCAGAGGAAGGCGCGTCCGGCGTTGTCACCCCCGATGATCTGGGTGGGCGCCGTTTCCCGGTTGGGGTTGTCCTCGACCGGTTCGAAGGAGAAGACCAGGATCTTGCCGGTGGGCAGCTGGGCGATGTGCACCCCGAAGTCGGGGGACGGGAAGAATTCGGCGAACTTGCCGAACTCGCTGGGGTCGAACTTCGCGTTCTTCGTCTTCTGGTCCTGGGTCAGCCAGTTCAGGCTGTTGGTGCGGGTGGTCTGCGGGTAGTCGGCCGTCTCGCCCGCGGCGACCCGCAGCCGGGCGTGGTCCTCGGCGTGTTCCTGCCCCAGTACGGCGGCCTCGTTGGGATCGACCTCTGCCGCCACCTCCTTTTCGGAGACGTTGGAGACCTTGGCGCCCTTGGGATGGGGATGGTGGTCCTCCGCGCCGTGCCCGGCGGCGTTGCCGGCGCCCAGCACCGTGACGGCGGTGACGGCCGAGACCAGGGCACAGGCTCGGGCGAGGCGGGAGGTCCTACGGTGAGTCAGGTGGGTCAAGAGAAGGGTCCTTCCACGATGGTGTGGCGGGAGTGACATACGGGGCATGCAGGGCATACGGAACGGACCGAGGTCACGACCGTCGCGCGTTCTTGAGGAAGCTGCGGCTGGGGAGGAAGAAGTACTCCGCTCCGCGCATGACGACGGACTCCGAGAGGCTCACGCTGACCTTCTCGCCGGGAACACCGTGCTTCTTGGGCCAATTCATCGGCGTATCCGCGTGGCCGAGGCCGACGACGGGGTCCTGGCCGGTCGAGGGCTTGCCGTCGTCACCGCCCGAGATGAAGTCGATGTTGTTGCACCACCGGTCCTGCATGAACTCGAACTGGTGGGAGATGTCGGCCTGGGCGCACAGGAACAACAGGCCCGCGGTGCCGTCGCTCTCGTAGGAGATGCCCCGGCGGGCGATACGCCGGGTCCGCTCCTCCTTCAGGGACACGCCGAACCGCCACGTGGTGTCACCGCGCGGATTGGTCTTGCGGATGTGTGCCTGGTAGGGGCACTTCAGGCCGTCCTTGTCCTGAAGGAAGTCGAAGTCGTTGGAGATGGGGCCGTCGACGCCCATCTCGGTCGCGGGCTCGCTGACGGGCGCGCCGTTGCGGAAGCGTCCCACCATGTAGGCGCCGGCGAGTTCCTTGTCCCCCTCGTGGGGATCCGCCCTGCCGTCGGCCTTGGCCAGCTCCCTGGCCAGCTTCAGCCGCTGCTGGTTGAAGTGCGGGATGTCCTGCTCCAGCTTCCGGTACACGAAGTACGAGCCGTAGCCGGTCGCTTCGTGGCCGCCCGGGTCCTTGGCGAGGACGAGCCCGAGAGGGGCGCCCGGGTCCCATGCCGAGGACCCCTGCTCCTTCTTCGCCTCCTCGATGTCCTTGGTGAGGAAGTGCGGCTCGCTCACGCCGTCGACGAACCCGAAGTGCTCACGCACCGGCCCGTTCGGGCGGGTCCGCAGCACCTTGCCGACCTCCTCGTGCACGACCCTGCCGGCCCCGGTCTTCAGGAGCGTGCCCAGGATGTCGTCGGCCTTCTCCTGCACCTCGACCGCCGAGTCGTCGGCGACGATGACCAGCGCGTCGACCGGCTCCCGGAAGCCCTCGTGCCACTGGGAGACGGGAGGGTCGCAGAGCTTGCTGACCGTGTCGGAGTGCCGGGTGCCCCGCTTGAACGCCTCGTCCTGGGGCATGTTGGTGATGCCGAGGGCCTGGTAGCCGGAGGCGGAGAGCATGAGGTTGACGAAGGGGGGACTGGGATCCTTCACGAGCGCCGCGCCCAGCAGCGCGTCGGGGTCCGTACGGCGCTTGTGGCCGTCGCCGCCGTCGGTGCCCAGGGAGCCGCTGAGCAGGCCGCCCTTGCCGAGCCCGGCGCTCAGGGAACCGCCGAGGGGACCGGCCTTGACGTCCGCCGAGACACGGGGACTGTCCCCGAACTCCGCACCCACGGACGCCCCGAGCGGGCCGAAGCCGGCCGAGGCGAAGATGGCGGCACGCTTGCGCGACTGGTCCCACTGCGCCATCGCGGTGGTGACCTTGTCGGCCATGCCCGACAGCCAGGCCCGTGCCTTGTCCTTCTGGCCGGGGGTGAAGCGGATGAAGAGATGACGGCTGTGGTCGCGGCCGTGGCTCTTGAGGATGTTGCCCTGGATGTCCTCCATCAGCCGGCGCTCGTCCGGGCCGAACTCGCCCTCGCGTTTGGCCGGCCCGATCCCCGTTTCCTTCTCGAAGTCGATTCTGGTCATTTGTGTGGTCATCGGAACGCTCCTGCGGGTGGACAGCGGAATCGCGCGGAAGGACGGAGTTCAGTCCGCGCATTTCCCCATCCTTTCCTGGCAAAGCGTTGCCAATGGAATATTCCTTGGAATCACCCGTATGGGGTCATATTCCCCTTGCGTGGACGCTTGCGTGGACGTCCTTCTTCGTATGAACGCTCCTGGAGTCGTATGAACGCCCCCGCACCGGAGCCCGAGGTGCGGGAGGCAGTCGGCCGACGGACACTGAGAACTGACCGCGAACCGTTGAAGCATGTCGGCCAGGCAGAGGCAGAGGTGTAGGTGTTCGGCTATGGGCGGTATCGACGAAACGGCTGTCGGAGGCCTGCGTGAGGCACTGCGGGGGGATGTCGTCTCGCCTGCGCATCCGGGGTACGACGAGGCCCGCGCCCTCTACAACGCCATGATCGACCGGCGTCCGGCCGCCATCGCGGGGTGCGCCGATGTCGCCGATGTGCGCACCACGATCTCCTTCGCCAAGGACACCGGGGTGCCGCTCGCGGTGCGCGGCGGCGGGCACAGCGGGCCCGGCCTGTGCCTGGTGGACGACGGGCTGACGCTCGACCTGTCGCCGATGCGCTGGGTGCGGGTGGACCCCGGGGCGGGCACCGCGCAGGTGGGCGGCGGCAGTCAGCTGGGCGACCTGGACCACGCGGCGCACACGTTCGGCCTCGGCGTGCCGGCCGGGATCATGTCGACGACGGGGGTCGGCGGCCTCACGCTGGGCGGCGGGCACGGCCATCTGACCCGTAAGTACGGGCTGACGATCGACAACCTGCTCTCCGCCGACGTGGTCCTCGCCGACGGGACCTTCGTCACCGCGTCGGAGGAGGACCATCCGGACCTGTTCTGGGCGCTGCGCGGGGGCGGCGGGAACTTCGGTGTGGTCACGTCGTTCACCTTCCGGCTGCACCCCGTGGACACGGTCGGGGTCGCGGTGACGGTGTGGCCCGTCGACCGCACGCGCGAGGTGCTCCAGTGGTACCGGGAGTTCCTGCCCGCCGCGCCGGAGGACCTCAACGGCTTCTTCGCCGTGCTGGTCGTGCCGCCCGGGCCGCCGTTCCCCGAGCCGATCCACGGGCAGAAGATGTGCGGTGTCGTGTGGTGCTACACCGGCGACCTGGCGGAGAACCGCCTCGAAGAGGTGCTGGCCGTGGTGAACGAACCGGCGCCGCCCGCCTTCCACTTCACCACGCCCATGCCCTACCCCGCCCTGCAGACCATGTTCGACGAGCTGATCCCCAAGGGGCTGCAGTGGTACTGGCGCGGTGACTTCTTCGACACGATCCCGGACGCGGCGATCGACGTACACGAGAGGTACGGCCAGAACATCCCCACCGACCTGTCGATGATGCACCTGTACCCGGTGGACGCGGCGGGTCACCGGCCGGGCGCCGACGACACGGCCTGGGCGTACCGGGACGCCGTCTGGTCCGGTGTGATCGGCGGCATCGACCCGGACCCCGCCAACGCCGACCTGATCCGGCAGTGGTGCGTCGACTACTGGAGCGACCTGCACCCGCACTCCATGGGCGGCGCCTACGTCAACTTCCTGGGCGCGCAGGAGGGCACGGAGCGGGTCCGGGCCACCTACGGCGACCACTACGGCCGGCTGGCCTCCATCAAGCACACCTACGACCCGGACAACCTCTTCCGCGCCAACCAGAACATCCAGCCGTCACCGGCGTGACATGAGGACATGGGGACATGAGGACGTGAGGAGGACGTGAGAAGGGGCGGGCGCCCGGTACCGGACACCCGCCCCAAGCCGTCGTACGGCCTTTACTGCTGCTTACTGCTTACTGTTTACTGCGTGACCTTCTCGATCCGCACGTGGCCCACGCCCGCGACCGTCCCGCGCGCGTTCACCAGCCGGATCTCCCCGAAGACGTCCCGGCCCTGGGGCACGGCCGCCGCGGCCGTCAGGCTCGCGGACACCGTCGTCGAGTCGCCCGTGCCGAGCTTCACCGATGCCGAGCCGTCGACCGTGACCGAGCCGAGCGCGGTGGAGAAGTACACGTCGCGGTAGTCGTACTCGGTCGAGCCCGACGGTACGGCGAAGCCGTCCACCTCGATGGTGTACGTGCCGGCGGCCGGTTCGGCGATGGAGACGGACTCCTCGGAGTCGCCGTCCGCGCTCTGGGCGACCACGGCGCCCTCGGCGTCATACACCGTCAGGTCGAGGTCGGCGGCCAGGTCGGAGACACCGCCGATGGCGACGTCCAGCGAGATGGCGCCCTCGGGCACCTCGATCGTGGTGGTCTGCACGTCGCCGTCGGCGATGGTCGGCCGCGCGGTCTTCGCGGAGCCGAGCGGGCCGTCCCGCAGGGTGCCGTCCAGGGCCGCGTACTGGTTCGTCACCTCCCAGGAGGCGCCGACCGGGGTGCCCTCCTGGGCCTCCGGCACGGTCACGGTCTCCGGGGCGAAGGCCGCGCCGAGCACGGTGAAGTCCAGGTCGTACGGGTTGTCGAGCAGCGGCGACGTACGGCGGGACTCGATCTCGATCTCCCAGACGCCCGGCTGCGGGTCCGCGTACGAGCGCAGGTCGGGCCGGCAGCCGTTGCCGTCGTCGAGGTTGCTGTAGCAGATCAGCGACGAGGGCTCTTCGACCTGAAGGCCGTACGGGTGGATGGACATGAACCGCGTCTGGCTCCCGTCCGCCAGCCCGCCGAGCGCGACCTCCAGCGTCCGGGCGCCCTCGGGCACGGTCACGAAGTACGACCGCGAGCTGTTGCGCTCCACCGAGTCCGAGGCGGAGTACGTGTACTCGACCGGGGCGGCGGCGACGACGGTCGCCAGCATCTGGTGGTCGGTGCCCTTGGTGGCCGGGTCGTCGATCTCCAGGCGGGCGCTCTTGATGCCGGTGGACGTCGGCGCGGCCTGGACCTTGACGGTGACCGGCTGGTTCAGCGGCAGGGCGACCACGCGGGGGCCGACGACCGAGAAGGTGCGGGCCTTGTTGTTCTTCACGCGCAGCGTGTGCGGCACCGGTCCGTCGGGGCCGGTCGTGCGCGTGACGGTGACGTCGTACGTCTTCTTCTGCCCGGCCTTGAGGCCGCCCTCGCGGTCGTACAGGCCGGTGCCGAAGCCCGGCGTCTTCAGCGCCTGTTCGAGCGCGGTGTCGACGGGGGCCTGCACCGTGTACTCGTGGGCGGAGCCGCCCTTGATGAACTTGGCGGACTTGATGGACTTCCAAGCGGCCATGATGTCGATGAGGCCCGAGCCCTCCTCGTACGCCTGCAGACCCTTGACGTGGTCGGCGGTCGAGGTCAGCGCGGTGCGCAGCTTCGCCGGGGTGAGGTCGATGTTCCGCTGCTTCGCGGCGGAGAGCAGCAGCGCACTCGCGCCCGCGGCCTGCGGGGACGCCATCGACGTGCCGTTGAACATGGCGTAGCCGGCCGGCAGCGACCAGCCCGCCTCGTCGAGCGGGGCGCCGGGCGCCCAGGTCTGGATGGTGCTGACGGCGGAGCCGGGTGCGACGAGGGTCGGGGTGAAGCCGCCGTCCTCACGCGGGCCGCGCGAGGAGAAGTTGAACAGCCCGTACTTCTTCTTCACTTCGGAGCCGTAGTTGGCGGCCCAGGTCTCCTTGGAGACGGCCGCGCCGACCGAGATCACCTTGTCGGCGTAGCTCGGCCAGCCGATGGTGTTCGCGCCGGGGCCCTCGTTGCCCGCGGAGATCACCAGCTGCACGCCGTACTCGTCGATCAGGCGCGTGTACAGCTCGGACACCGCGTCGTTGCCGTCGTTGACCGCGCCGAGGCCGCCGATGGACATGTTGACGATGTCGACGCCGCGGTTGACGACGAGGTCGGTCATGCCCTCGACGAGCGCGACGTTGCTGCAGAACGGGCCGAACTCGCAGGCGCGGGACGAGACGATCTTCGCGCCGGGCGCGGCGCCGTCCATCGCGCTGCCGAACATGCCGTTGGCGGCGCTGATGCCGGCGACGTGGGTGCCGTGCGCGCCGGAGATGATGCCGATGTTGACGAAGTCGGACGTCTTGCCGACCCAGTCGCCGCCGAGGGGGTCCATCGGGACGTCCTCGCGGATCTCCACGACGAACGGCTGGCGCTCGGCGACCTCGGTGGAGGGGTCGTCGGTGCCGAAGTACCCGGTCTGGAAACCGTCCTTGTACGGCTTCATCGGCTCGTCGTCGGTGAAGTCGTTGTTGTCGTTGACGTCGACGGTGACCGTGCCGGCCGCCGCGTCGTACAGGACGCCCCAGACGTCGTCGGTGTCGCCGTCGCGGTTCACGTCGCCCTGGGCGTCGCCGCCCGCGGTGGCGGACTCCCGGAAGACGTTCATCCGGTACGAGCCCTCCGGCGCCGTCCAGGTCTCGCCGCCGTTGGTGAAGACCGGCCCGGACACCGAGTCGGTCATCGCCCGCCAGGAGCCGTCGCCGTCGACGATCGGGTCCACCGACGTCACCCAGTCGACGATCTTGCGCTCGCCGGTGGTGGTCTGCTGCAGTGCCGGGTGGCCGAGGTCCACGCCGGAGTCGAGGATGCCGATGGTGACGCCGGTGCCGTCCGCCTTCGGGTTCTTCCTGACGAAGTCGACGGCGCCGGTCTCGTGGGACGGGTTGTACGGGTTGGCGGCCGGGGTGTTCCCGTCCGGACCGGGGTACGTGTCCGAAGTCGCCCGCGTGGACGCGCCCTTGGCGGTGTCGGCGGCGGGCGACGGGTCCTCCAGCCTGATCTCCTGCCGCAGGTCGATGCCGTGCACGGAGGAGAGCTTCGTGGCGGAGGCGATGACCGACTCGGCCTTCGCCGTGGGCACGGTGGCCCGGACGTAGCCGAGCTTGTCGTAAGTGCGGCCGACGGAACCGCCCTTGACGGCGTCGAGCTTCTCGGCGACCTGCTCGGTCCTGCCGGGAGCGGTGACGACCATCATCGTGACGTTCTTGACCTTGTCGGCCTTCGCCCGGGCAAGCAGGTCCGCGTCCCCGGAACCGAGCTTGTCGTGGGCGGACTTGAGGCCGGGGTCGGTGGAGGGGGAGGCGGGGGTGGTGGAGTTGGGGGAGTCCGCGGCGAGGGCCACGGGTATCGGCCCGGCCGCGGCGAGCGCGGCAACCAGGCCCGCCGCGAGGGCTGTTCGGGCCGCTCGTCTTGCGCCGCGTGTCTGGGGGGTGGGGTGATGGGGGGTGGTGGGGGGCATCTGAAGTCCCTTGATGCTGTTGGTGCTTGTAGGTACGAGCACGCAGCGGCCGGATCGATCGACTTCGACCGCCGCAGTCCGGAATGTGATTCTGGATGATCGACAGCTTTACGCAAGTGACTGTGGTTACTTGAGAGTTCATCGGCCGGGAGAGAATCATGGCGTAAACCCGCCATGCGCCATCGGGGATTTATGGGTGCAGGATGTGACATCCCTGTGGGGTGGCTGGGTTAACTCGAAGCACTCGGCGTTCCCTCGCGCGGCGGTGATCGCCTGGAGTGCTGATCCGGGCATAGAACAGAAGAGTGGTCCGCCCCACGTCGATTGGGGCGGACCACTTGGTTCGTCGGGACGATCAGGCGCGGGTGTGTCGGCTTGGTGCGTCGGCGACGAAGGCTGCGAACTGCGCTGGCGCGAACAGGGTCGCGGGACCGGTGGGGTCAGATGCGAACAGGGCGGTGCGGCGTTCGCGGGTGTCGTTCAAGAACGCACCCCTTTCAGGGTTGTCAGAGGAGCCCTGCGCGGAAGCCTTGGCGGAGGGCATCCCACTCGGATGCGGTGAAGCGCAGTGCGCCCTTGTCGGGGTTCTTGGAGTCACGGACTGCGACGGCACCGCCGGGCAGATCGGTGATTTCCACGCAGTCGTTCTCCCCGGCGCTGAACGGCGACTTGTACCACGTGGCGCCGCTCAGGTCGATGGAGTACAGATCGGCCTTCTCGTGCGGGGCTATGCTCACGAGTGGTTCTCCTTGAGGATCTTGCGGATGACTTCCCGTGATTCGTCGACGGGAAGAGCTGCTGCGACGATCTGATCGAAGGCGTTCTCAAAGACCGTCACGTCGCCGGTTCCCTCCACGAAGTTGCCGCCTCGGATGTTCTCCACGTTGACGACGGTGGGCCATGGAGCCTGGAAGCCGACGATGCTGAAGTTCCCGGCCAAGCCGGGGTGCGGGTTGGCCGCGAGCGGCATGATCTGGATGGTCATGTTGGGCGCATTGGACAGGTCCAGCAGCCGGAGCAACTGGTCCCGCATGATGCCGTTGGTCGAGGCGAACTTCTGGTGAAGAACGCCCTCGTTGATCGCCGCCCACAGCCTGAGCGGGTTGGTTGTCCGGGACAAGACCGACTGCCGGGCAGTACGCAGCTCCGCGAGCGCTTCCACCTCTTCGGCAGTCCGCGTGAGAGCCGTCGCGGCGATGATCTGCCGCGCGTACGCCCCGGTCTGCAACAGGCCGGGAATCAGCGTCGGCGAGTAGAAACGTACGCTCTCGGCGTCCGCCTCCAGGCTGATGAGGTCCTTGTACTCGCTGGCCGCGACGTTCCCGTACGTCGCCCACCAGCCTTGCTTCCCCGCGTCACGGGCCAGTGCCTCAAGGGCCGTGATCAGCGTCTGGTCCTCAATGCCGTAGGAGCCAAGAAGCGGCCCGATGTCCTTGGGCGGAATGTGCGCCCTCGCGTTCTCGATCTTCGAGAGCTTGGTGTGATCCCAGCCCATGTGCACTGCTGCGACTTCGAGCGTGAGCCCGGCCTTGTTGCGGCTGTCGCGGAGCAGGCCGCCAAGGCGCCGCCTACGGAGGGTTGGTTTGGCCCTCTGGTTCGGCATGTCCGTGTCCTGCCTTTCGGGGTGCTCATCCGCCCCTTGAAGGTGCGTAGTTGGGCGGCATGGGTTGCATTGTGCCCTCACCGGGTTTCACCCGTCGAGGGAACTCAGGTTCGACTATGTGGAAACTTGGGTGACTAGGTTGCGCACCCAGGTTGCACGCGGGCATCCTGCCGGAAGTAAGAGCGTGACCACGCGTCAACTCATAGGCAATGAGAGGTGCTTGGTCACGTGCTGCGGCCTGTCTCCATCTCCGAAGGGAGGTGGGCCGCCCTCAACTTGCTCCCTGCCGATGAGGGTTCACGATGACCGTGACCACGTTTGCCGCCCCCACCGGGCACCCCCGATACACCGAGTCCCTGCCCAACGAGCCAAGCAGTGCACGCGCCGCACGACGCCTGGTGCGAACTGCACTCGCCGTGTGGGGGATAGAGCACCTGACGGACTGTGCCGAGCTGATCGTCTCCGAGTTCGTCGGCAACACCGTCGAGCACGCCCGGGGGAACATGATCCGAGTCATCGTGGAGCGCCCCGACTCCCGCACGGTACGCGTCGCGGTCGCGGACAAGGACCGGCGCAAGCCCACGCCGCGCGTCACCGCGCCGGACGACGAGCACGGGCGCGGCCTGGCGATGGTGTCGCTGGTGGCGGACGACTGGGGCGTCGAGCCGAAGCAGTGGGGCGGCAAGGTCGTCTGGGCTGTGCTGCGCTGCGAGGAGACGGGCCGGTGAGCGGCCGCCGTCGTGGCGCTCCCCCGCCCTCCCCGCCGCTGGCGAGGCGGTGGGAAAGTCTGGTGGCTGGTGGGCGCCACGGCCATCCAGGTGGCCGCCCTGCTTCTGACCACCGTCCGATGACTCCGGCGGTACGCGGTGACCCGTGGCCCCGCGTGTCGCCGGTCCGAATTCGCCCCGGATGCGACGTCAGAGGCCACCCGACCGGCGCCTGCACCCGTATCCACACCCGACGTACCCATGCCGCGGTGGTGGTTTATCGGACGGACTTCAGCAGTCCCCAAGTCCAGCGGCGCGTGCCGGGCAGGAAGAAGGAACGCCATGGATAGCGTCCCTGGGGTCCATTACTCCCAAGACGCCCCGCAGCACGCTCAGTTGTACGAACGACACGAAGGAACACCCTCCATGACTGATCTCCCCGTCAACTCCGACGATGCCACCAAGCTGCGTGACAAGGTCGTCGACCAGCTTCGCGAGGACGGCACGATCGTCTCGCCGGAGATCGAAGCAGTGATGCGCGAGGTCCCCCGGCACCTGTTCGCGCCCGGAGCGCCGCTGGAGAAGGCGTACGACACGTACGTTGCGGTGATCACGAAGGAGGACGAGCACGGAGTGCAGCTCAGCTCGGTGTCCGCGCCTCAGATTCAGGCGCTGATGCTGGAGCAGGCCCAGATCCGCCCCGGGATGAAGGTCCTGGAGATCGGCTCCGGCGGTCTCAACGCTGTCTACCTCGCGGAACTCGTCGGCCCGGACGGCGCGGTGACCACCGTCGATATCGACCCGGAGGTCACCGAGCGCGCCACGCGTCTCCTCGCAGAGAACGGCTACGCCCGTGTCCGTGTGGTCACTGCGGACGCAGCCGAGCCCATCGCCGGTCTCGGCCAGGTCGACGTCATCATGGTCACCGCAGGGGCCTGGGACATTCCGCCGGCCTGGATCGACCAGCTCAAGCCGGGCGGTCGCCTCGTGGTGCCGCTGCGGATGCGCGGCCTGACCCGCTCCGTCGCCTTCACCCGCGTTGGGGGCCACCTGGAGAGCGAGTCCGCGAAGATCTGCGGGTTCGTGCCCATGCAGGGCTCGTCCTCGCACCAGGAAGAACTGCTCCTCGTCACCGGCACCCCGGAGATCGGCCTCCGGTTCGACGATGGCCTTCCGGCCGACTTGAGCAAGCTCGACAACGCGGTCCGTACGCCGCGGGTCGAGCTGTGGACCGGGGTCACGATCGGGGTCAGCGAACTTCTGGACACCCTTCAGATGCACCTCGCGATCAGGCTGCCCGGCTTCTGCATCATGGCGGTGGACCCCGACCTGGACACCGGAATCGTCGCGCCCGTCAACAAGGGCTTCTCCCCCGCCGCCGTCGAAAGCGGCACCTTCGCCTACCTCGCCACCCGCCGGACCGAGGACAACAAGCATGTCGAGTTCGCGGTCCACGCCCTCGGCTCCGAAGCGCAGGCGTTCGCCGAGAAGATCGCCGACCACCTGCGCGACTGGGAGCGCGAGCGGCGCGGCGGCCCCAGCCCGGTCATCCGGGTCTATCCGGCTGGCACCCCCGATGACCAGGTCCCTGGTGACCGGGTCATCGACAAGGTCCACAGCCGGATCTGCCTCTCCTGGCCCCCGGCGTAGCCATCGGGAGTCAGGGCGTCATGCACCACAGCGCTGAACAAGGAGAGCTCAGGTTCAAGGAGTCGTCGCAACACTTCTACTTTGTGTTGATAGTAGGTGATTGTTGAGAGTCTCGGCGGGTGTTCTCCAGCCAAGGGTCTT